>NZ_FNWP01000026.1:0-96018 GCF_900108435.1 Methylobacterium sp. 275MFSha3.1
TCGGGCGGCAGGGCCTCGCCGCTGGCGACCAGTCGGGTGAGGCTGGCGGTGTCGTCGAGGGCGCCGGCGGCGAGGGCGGCCGAGAGCTGGGCGGGCACGAAGTGCAGGAGGGTGACGGCGTGCCGGCCGATGAGGCGTGCGATGGCGTCGGGGTCGCGGTGGGCGCCGGGGGGCGCCAGGACGAGGCGTGCGCCGGTGACGAGGGGCAGGAGGATCTCCCAGACGGCGACGTCGAAGGAGACGGGGGTCTTGTGCAGGATGGTGTCGTGGGCACCGACGCGCAGGTGGTCGGCCATCCAGGCGAGGCGGTTGGCGAGGGCGGCGTGGGTGTTGGCGCAGGCCTTGGGGGTGCCGGTGGAGCCGGAGGTGTGCAGGACGTAGGCGAGCGCGTCCGGGTGGGGGGCGCGGGTGCGGGGCCGGACGGGCCGGGCGATGTCGTCGTCCGCGTCGGTATCCGGATCGGCATCCGGATCGGCGTCCAGGACGAGGGGCGCGCGCCCTGCGGCGTCGGCGAGGGCGGGGTGTCGGTCGGCGAATTCGGGCTGGGTGAGGAGGAGGTCGGCCTCGGCGGCGAGGGCGGCGAGGCGGGCTGCGGGCAGCTCGGGGTTGAGGGGGAGGATGGCGGCGCCGGTCCTGAGGACGGCGAGCCAGGCGGCGGGCAGGTCGCAGGCGCGCTCGAGGAGGAGGCCGACGACGCGCTCGGGTCGGGCGCCAGCGCGGGCGAGGCGTCGGGCGATGGCGGTGGCGCGGGCGTCGAGGCCGGCGCGGGTCAGGCTGGTCCGGGCGTCGGTCACCGCGATCGCGTCCGGGTCTTGCGCGCGGTGGTCTGCGAAGGCGGCGAGCACGTCGCCGGCGCCGTCCGGGTAGGCCCGGGCGGTCGCGTTCGCCGACCCGATCACCGCCCGGTCGGAGGCCGTGAGCGCGCTCGCCGCGTGGATGGGCCGGTCCGGCGCCGCGACGAGGGCGCGCAGCAGGGTGAGGAACCCGTCGCGCCAGTGCCGGGCGGTGGCGTCCGCGATCAGGCCGGCATCGTACTCGAGCTGGCAATCGATGCCGGTCCCGTCGGCGGCGACGTCGAGGGCGACGTCGAACTTGGCGCTCGCCACGTCGACGTCGATCCGCGCCGCCGCGACCCCCGCGAGGTCGAGGGGGGTGGCATCCCGGCTGGGGCGGAAGTTGAACGCCGCCTGGAAGACCGGCGTGGTCGCGGCGTCGCGCGCGATCCCGGTCTCCGCCACGAGGCGCTCGAAGGGGACGTCGTCCTCGGCCAGGAACGCCATCGCCTCGCCGCGCAGCCGCGCGCAGAGATCGCGGAAGCTCCCGCGCGGATCGAGGCGGACGCGGTAGACCTGCGTGTTGACGAGGAAGCCGACGAGGTCCTGCAACTCGGGGCGGGTGCGGGCGGCGTTCGGCACGCCGACGGCGAAGTCCGTCTGGCCGCTCAGGCGGGCGAGCAGCACCTGCCACGCCGCCAGCAGCGCCACGAAGGGCGGGCACGCCTGCGACCGGCAGAACGCGACCACCGCGCCGGCGAGGTCGGCGGGCAGGGTGAAGTCGACCCGCCCGCCCGGGCGGTTCGCCAGGGGCTGGCGGGGATGGTCGAGGGGCAGGTCCAGGGCCGGGACGGCGTCGCCGAGGTAGCGGCGCCCGCGCGCGATCGCCGCGGACCCGGCCGCGCCGTCGAACCGGGCGCGCTGCCACGCGGCGAAATCCACGAAGCGCAGGCGCGGGGCGGGCAGCGGCTGCCCGATCCGCGCGGGATCGGCGAGGGCCGCGCGGTAGGCCTGCGCCAGATCCCGGAAGAGCCGCGCCGTCGACCACGCGTCCACCGCGATGTGGTGCATCACCACGAGGAGGACGCGCCCGCCCGCCGGATCCGCCTCCGACAGGACCGCGCGCAGCGGCGGCGCGCGGGTGAGATCGAAGGGGCGGCGGCTCAAGGCGCGCAGCGCCGCGCCCGGGTCATCGTCGAGGGCCGGGACGCGCTCGAGTTCGAACGGCACGTGCGGGTGCAGGATCTGGCGCGGGCCGTCGGCGGTATCCGCCAGCGCCGTGCGAAGGACGTCGTGACAGGCGATCAGGCTCCGGAACGCGCCCTCGAGGGCCGGGACGTCGAGGGGGCCGGTGAGGCGGAAGGCCCGGGCCGAGTGGTAGGCCGGGCTCTCCGGGTCGTAGCGCTGGTGGAACCAGAGCCGCGCCTGCGGGAACGACAGGGGCGCCGGGCCGCCTGCGTGCCGCGGTATGCCGTCGGCCGCCTCGGCGTCCTCCCGCAGCAGGCGGGCGAGGGCCGCACGCCGCGCCGCGTCGCGCGCGCCGACCCCGGTCACGCGCCCACCCCGGCGAGGCCGGCGCGCTCGGTCTCGCTCAGGCCGGCGAGTTCCAGGCGCAGGCTCGCCGTCTCCTCGATCGCCTCCGGCGGGGCGTAGGCTCCGAGCGCCGCGGCGAGGGTCGCGGGCGTGCTGTGGTCGAAGACCAGGCTCGGGGGGATCTCGACCTTGAGCAGCTTGCGGATGCGCGCCGTCAGCTTGATGACGAGGAGCGAGTTGCCGCCCGCCGCGAAGAAGTCACCCGCGGCGCCGAGGCGCTCCGCCGGCAGGCCCAACAGCTCCGCCATGGCGTCGGTGAGCACGGTCTCGAGCGCCGTGCGCGGCGGGACGCCCGTGCCCGCGTCCGGATGTGCGTCCGGAGAGGGCAAGGCGGCGCGGTCGATCTTGCCGTTGGCCAGCCGCGGCAGGCTGTCGAGGCGCAGGATCGGGGCGGGCAGCCACGCGGCGGGCAGGGCTTCGGCCAGCGCCGCGAGGAGCGCGGCGGGTGTCCGCTCGGGATCGGCGACCACGTAGGCCGCGAGCCCGGTCGCGCCATCCGGCCCCGTGAACGGGCGCACCGCCGCCTGGCTCACGCCGGCGAGGCCCGCCAGCGCGGCCTCGACCTCGCCCGGCTCGACGCGGTGGCCGCGCAGCTTGATCTGGTCGTCGGCCCGCCCGGCGAGCACGAGGCGGCCGCCGGGCAGCAGGCGGGCCCGGTCGCCGGTGCGGTAGAGCCGCCCCGCTCCGAACGGGTTGGGCGAGAACGCGCCCGCGCCGCCGGCCTCCGTGCCCGGGAGGTAGCCGCGGCAGATCTGGGCGCCCCCGAGGTGGAGCACGCCGACCGCGCCGGTCGGCGCGAGCGCGCCCGCCGCGTCGAGGATGTAGGCCTCGCTGCCGGCGAGCACGCGGCTCAGCGGCAGGCTCTCGTCCGGCGGCGCGGTGGCCGCGTCCGGATGCACCAGCACGCCGACACAGGCCTCGGTGGGACCGTAATGGTTGGCGATCCGCGTCGTCGGCGCCGCCGCCCGGATCCGCCGGACCAGGGCGGCCGGCGTCGGCTCGCCGCCGAGCACCAGCAGGGCGGGCAGCGCGGGGTCCTCGACGCCGTCGAGGAGGGCGGCGAGGTGGGACGGGACCAGTTTCGCGCAGGCGACGGCGTTGCCGCGCAGGAAGCGCGCGAAGGCCGGGCCGTCGGCCATCTCGGCCTCGTCGGCGACCACGAGGCAGGCGCCGAGGCGCAGCGCCGCGAACAGCATGGTGTTGCCGAGGTCGGCCGCCACCGTGGAGGTCAGCGCGAAGCGCCCGTGGCCGGACAGGTCGAGGGCGTCGATGACGGCCTCCGCGTAGGCGCGGATCTGGGCGTGCTCGATCACCACGCCCTTCGGCGTCCCGGACGAGCCGGAGGTGAAGAGCAGGCAGGCCATGTCGGAGGGGTCCCGGGCCTCGGCGGGGTGCCGGGCCTCACCGAGGCCGTCGAGGATCGCCCCGAGGGCGTGCCGGCCGGCCGCGGGGTCGGCCGAGAGCGCCACGGTCAGCGCGGGCCGGGCGAGCGCGATCAGGCGGTCGCGGCGGGCCTGCGGCCAGGCCGGGTCGAGGGGCAGGTAGGCGCCCCCCGCGCGCCAGACCGCGAGGATCGCCACCACGAGGTCGACGGAGCGCGGCAGGTCCAGGGCGACGACGCGCTCGGGACCGACGCCGCGCGCGGCGAACCAGGCGCCGAGGCGCGCGACGCGGTCCTCCAGCGCGGCGTACGACAGGGTGCGGCCGGCGCCGACGAGGGCGGGGGCGTCCGGCGCCGTCGCCGCGTGGCGGGCGACGAGGACCGGAAGGGTCTCCGCCGGCAGGGCGCGGGCGGCCGGGCGGCCGAAGGCGCGCAGGCGCACCTCCTCGCGCGCGCCGACGAGCGGGTAGGTCGCGAAGGGCGTCGCGGCCTTCGCGGGCAGGCGGGCGAGCAGCGTCTCGACCTGATCGAGAAGGGTCTCCAGGGCCTCCACCGCGTAGCGGCGCGGGTCGGCGTGCAAGGTCAGCGCGGCGAGGTGCCCCTCCGCGTCGAGGGCCGGCTCCAGGCAGAGCTCGAACCCGGCGGGTCCGGGCAGGAGCCGGTCCTGCGCGGCCCCCTGAGCCGCGAGCGCGAAGCCGACCGCGGGGCGGCGGTCGTCGCCGGCCGCGTCGAGGGGGCAGAGTTCCTGGAAGGCGCGGTGCTCGTCGAGCCGCGCGGCGAGACCGGCCGCGGCCTCCGAGACGCTGGTCTCCGGCGGGAGGACGAGGCGCAGGGGCAGCGTCTTGGTGAAGACGCCGACCGTGCCGGCGAAGACCGCGTAGTCGCGCCGGCAATCGTGCGCCCAGCCGCCGAGGATCTCCGTCCGCTCGGCGAGGCGCGCCACGAGCAGCCACCACGCGGCCTGGAGCACGGCCTCGGCGCCGGCCGCGGCGAGGTCCGGCCGGGCCAGCGCCCGCGCGAAGGCGTCCGTGACGGCGGCGTCGACGGCCCGACTCAGCCGGATCGCGGCGGCCGGCTCCTCCACCGCGTCGGCGGCCGCCCCTTGGCGATAGGGCAGCCGGAGGGGCGCCGCGCCCGCGCCGATCTGGTCCCGCCAGTAGGCTTGGCCCTCGCCGTCCGCGTCGTCGGCGGCGACCGCCTCGCGCCACTCCGCGTACTGGGCGTAGGTCGCGGCCTCGGGATCGGTGCCGGGTGCCGCGTCGGCCGCGCAGGCGGCCGCGACCTCCGACAGGACTCGGTCGAGGCTGCCGGCATCGACCGCGAGGGCGCTGGCGACGAGGCGCAGCCGCGGCGTCGCACCCGGCAGGAGGACGGCCGCGAAAGTCTGGCCGCGCTCCGGCGCAAGGCCGACGGTCCCGACGTCTCCCTGCGGCGCGCCGGTATCGAGCGGGATAGCGGGCGCGCCGGCCTCGGCCTGCCGCAGGCCGCGGAAGCCCGGTTCGCGCACGAAGGCGGTCCGCAGGACGTCGTGGCGGGCGGCGACCGCGGCGAGGCCGCGGCGGAGGCGGTCCGCCTCGACCGGCCCGGGCAGGTCGATCTCGGCGACGAGATTCGGCGCGGTGCCGGTCTCGTCGAGGCAGGCGCGCTGCTCGGGGGTCAGCGCCCGGGTCGGCGCCGCCGCGAGGGAGGCCGGCGCCCCGGTCATCGCCGCGCCGGTCATCGCCGCGCCGGTCATGCCGCCGCTCCCGTGACCGCGCCGCGCTCGACCATGTCGCCCATGGCGACGACGATCCGGCGCGGCCCCTCGTAGGGGTCGCGGGCATGGGCGGCGAGCATGTTGTCGAGCATCACGACGTCGCCGGGGCGCCAGTCGAAGCGCACGGCGATCGCCTCGTAGAGGCGGCCGACCTCGTCCATCACCGCGTCCTCGATCGGCGTGCCGTCGCCGTAGAGCACGTCGCGCGGCATCCGCTCCGGCCCCACGAGGCCGAGGAGGTCGGCGCGCACCTCGGGGTCGAGGCAGCGCGGGTGGTGCAGCTGCACTTGGTTGAAGAACGACTTCTCGCCGGTCAGCGGGTGGGTGATCACCGCCGGGCAGCGCGTGCGGGTCTGGAGCGTGTCCGCGTCGAGCCAGGCGAAGTCGACGCCCTCGGCCCGGCAGCGCGCCTCCACGGCCGCGCGATCCTCGGTGTGGAAGAAGCGGCGCCAGTCGACGTCGAAGCGCTCCGTGAAGGTGCGGACGTAGATCAGCCCCAGGCGCTCGAAGCGGTCGGCGATCGCCGGCGGCAGCTGCCGGTACAGCGCGCGGCAGTCGACGATGGGCGTCGCGCCGCCCACCGGCGACGGCTGCTGGCAGAAGAACCACTGCTTGCGCGGCCAGGCATGCAGGTGGCTGCTCTCGTTGTGGTAGAGGATCATCTCCCGCTCGGGGTAGGGCGTCGAGCGGTAGGTGTTCTTCCCGCCCTCGTTCTTGGGCAGGTCGCCGTACCCGCCGTAGAGGCCGGGCTGGAGCGCCTCGGCGAAGGCCTCGAATTCCTGCGGGGTCGCGATGCCGAAGCCGCGCAGCAGCAGGCCGGCGTGGCGGCGCAGCTTGCCCTCGACCCAGTCGCGCTGGGCGGTCGCCCAGGCCACCGCGTCGACGTCGGCCGACAGCGGCTCGATCACGAGGGGGAAGTCGCGCCCGGGCGCCAGGGTCGAGAGGCGGGCCGGCTCGCCCGCGGCGGCGGCGGGTTTGCCGGCGCCCAGTCCCTTGAGCTTGTCGAGCTTCGCTTCCAGGCGGCCGGTGCGCGGGAGCGACGGGGCGGTGTTCGACATGACGGGGTCCTCCGGGTCTCGTGAGGGCGGGAGCGCGGGCAGAAGGTCGGGCAGGCCGGGCAGCAGGGTCGGGAGCGGGGCCGCGGGCGCGGCGGCTGCGGCGGCGAGCAGGGTCGCGTAGGCCTCCGCGAGGCGCGCGACGCGTTCGGGGGTGAACAGGGCCGTGGCGAAGACCCACTCGGCCGCGATCCCGCCCCCCGGCGCGGGCGGGTCGAGGAAGAGCGCCATCTCGAATTTCGAGCCGTGCGCGCTGGCCGCCCGGGCCTCGGCCGCGAGCCCCGGGACACCGAAATCGCCGGGCGGCGCGTTCTGCATCACGAACAGGGCCTGGACGAGGGGTGGCCGGGCGCGGGCGCGCGGGATGTCGAGGGCGTCGACGATCCGGTCGAAGGGCAGGGTGGCGTGCTCGAAGGCGGCGAGGACGTCCTCGCGGACGCGCTCGATCAGCGCGGTGAAGGACGGGGCGCCGTCGAGGCGCGCCCGGATCGGCAGCACGTTGACGAAGAAGCCGATCAGCCCGGCCAGATCGGGGTGCGGCCGGCCCGCGACGTCGGTGCCGACGACGAAGCGTTCGGCCCCGCTCAGCCGATGGAGCAGGGCCTGGAAGCCCGCGAGCAGCACGACGAACGGCGAGGCGCCGCGCGCCCGGCCCAGCTCCGCCAGACGGGCGACCAGCGGCCCCGGCAGTTCGAAGCGGACGGAGCCGCCGGCCTGCGACGGGACCGCCGGCCGCGGCCGGTCCGTCGGCAGGGGCAGCAGGGCGGGCACCTCCGCGAGGTGCCCGCGCCAGAACGCGGTCTCGGCCGCCGCCGCGCGCTCCACGGCCGCCCGGTGCCAGCGCGCGAAATCCGTGTACTGGACGGGGAGGGGCGGCGCCTCCGCGCCGCGATAGGCGGCCCCGAGTTCGGAGAGCAGCACGCCGACCGACCAGCCGTCGCCGACGAGGTGGTGGAGGGCCAGGACGAGGCGGTGATCGTCGGCGGCCAGGCGCAGGAGCCGGGCGCGCAGGAGCGGCGGCACGGCGAGGTCGAACGGCGCGGCCGCCTCCGCGGCCTCGCACGCGGCGACCCGGATCTCGCGGGCGCCCGGATCGAGGCCGGTGAGGTCGTCGACGGGCACGTCGAGGGCGACCGCCTCGGCGATCCGGGGCTCCGGAAGGCCGTCCTCGCCGGTCGGATAGCCGGTCCGCAGCACGGCGTGCCGGGCGACGACCCGGCGCAGGGCCGCGGCGAGCCGGTCGGGCTCCAGCGGGCCTCCGAACCGGATATGTCCGACCATGACGTAGGCGCCGCGCCCGGCCGGGTCGCCGAGCCGCTCGGCCAGCCAGAGCCGCTGCTGGCCGAGCGACAGAAGGGGCGGGCCCGCGCGCGGCAGGAGCGCGGGCGCCGGCACCGCGTCGCGGGGCAGCGCGTCGATCCGCGCCGCGAGGTCGGCGAGGGTCGGGGCCGCGAACAGGTCGCGCAGCGGCAGGGCGACCCCGAAGGCGGTGCGGACGCGGTCGACGGCGCGCATCGCCAGGAGCGAGTGGCCGCCGAGTTCCAGGAAGCCGCGCCCGCGCGAGACCTCGTCGAGGCCGAGGAGATCGCACCAGATCGCCGCGAGGGCGCGCTCCGTCGCGCTCCGGGGCGGCTCATCCGGCGACGCAGCACCCTGCGGCCGCCGGTAGAGGTGGAGGGGGGTGAGGTCGCCGGCCGCGAGGCCGTCCCGGCACGCGCCGCGCCGGAGCTTCCCGCTCGTGGTCTTGGGCAGGGTACCCGGCGCCAGCAGGGCCACGAGTTCCGCCGGCTCGGCCAGCACCTCCGCCAGCGCGGCGTCGACCGCGGCGGCGATCTCCGGCGCGCGGGCGGCGGCGCTCCGGCCGATCTCGGCGGCGATCCCGATCGCCTCGCCCGCCGGGCCCTCGACCGCGAAGGCCGCGACCCGCCCCGGGCGGAGAGCCGGCACGCGCGCCTCGACCGCCGTCTCCACGTCCTGCGGATAGACGTTGTGGCCGCGCAGGATGATGAGGTCCTTGGCGCGCCCGGTGACGAAGAGCTCGCCGCCGTCCAGGAAGCCGAGGTCCCCGGTCCGCAGCCAGGTCGCGCCGTCGCGGGGCACGAAGGTCGCGCGGGTCGCCTCCGGGTTGTTCCAGTAGCCGCGCGCGACGCAGGGGCCGCTGAGCCAGATCTCGCCGACCGTCCCGTCGGGGCAGGGGAGGCCCGTGCGCGGGTCGACGATCCGCAGGTGCTCGGGCCGGACCGGCCGGCCGCTGCTCGCGAGGGCGGTGCCGGCCTCGTCGGCGACGGCGCGGCCGGCCGCCAGCGCCGCCGGCGCCACGCTCAGCCGGCGCCACGGCGTGCCCAGGGGCTTGGCCGCGACGAGGAGGGTCGCCTCGGCGAGGCCGTAGGCGGGGCTGAGCGCCGTCGGCGCGAAGCCCGCCGGGGCGAAGCGCGCGGCGAAGCGGGTGAGGGTCCGGGGCCGGATCGGCTCGGCACCGCTGTAGGCGACGCGCCACCCGGCGAGGTCGAGCCCCGCCAGCGCGGCGGCGCCGACGCGCTCGCAGGCCAGCCGGTAGGCGAAGTCCGGGCCGCCGCTGATCGTGCCGCCATGCGCGCCGATCGCCTCGAGCCACGAGGCGGGCCGGGCGAGGAAGGCCTGCGGGCTCATCAGCACGAGCGGCGCGCCGGCGAAGATCGGCTCGATCAGCCCCGCGATCAGGCCCATGTCGTGGTAGAGGGGCAGCCAGGAGACGAAGACGTCGTCCGGGCCGGGCGCGATCGCCTCGGCGAGCCAGCGGGCGTTGGCGACGAGGTTGCCGTGCGTGACCTCGACGCCCTTGGGATTCGCGGTCGAGCCCGACGTGTACTGCAGGAAGGCGAGGGTGTCGGGCGGGCACGGGACCGGCCGCCACGCCTCCGCCCCGGCGCTGCCGACCGCGTCGACACAGACGATCGCGCTTACGGAGCTGCCCGCGCAGGTCGCCGCCACGGTCTCGCGGTTCGCCCGATCGGTCAGGACGTGGCGCGGTGCCATGTCGGCGATCATCAGGGCGAGGCGGGCCGCGTGGTGCGGATCCCGCGTCTCCGGCGGGAAGGAGGGCGCGGCGACGAGGCCCGCGTAGAGGCAGGCGAAGAACGCCACGACGTAGTCGGGCCCGCTCGGCAGGGCGATGAGCGCCCGCGCGCCGGGCTCGGCGTCGCGCTGGAGGCGCGCCGCGAGGGCGCGGACCCGCCGGTCGAGCTCCGCGTAGTCGAGGGACGCCCCGACCGCGCGCCCGTCCGTGAGGAAGCGCAGGGTCAGCCGGTCGGGCGTGGCGGCCGCCCGCGCCCGCAGGATCGCCACGAGGCTGTCGTCCGGCGCGGGCCGGTGCGGCGACGGCGCGCGGTGCGCGCGGCTCACGTGCAGGCTCTCGTGCAGGCTCACGCGCCGGCTCCCGCCTGGCGGCCGCGCGGCGCGGCGGTGCGGTGCTCCACCACGAGGCCGCGCTCGAGCTTCACGACCTGGTCGGCCCGGTCGAACCAGCGGTCGTCGTGGGTGACGACGAGGATCGTCCGGCCCTTGGCGGCCAGCTCCGGGAGGAGCGTCTCGTAGAAGGCCGCCCGGGAGTCGGGATCCTGGTCGGCGGCCCACTCGTCGAAGATCATGACGGGCCGGTCCTCCAGGCAGGCGACCAGGAGGGCGAGCCGCTTGAGCTGGCCCGTCGAGAGATCGCGGGTCGAGAAGACCCCGTCCCGGAGGCTGACGCGGCCGTCGAGGCCGAGGCGCGTCAGCCACGCGCGCGCCTGCGCCTCGCGCGCGGCGTCCGGCCGGCCGAGCAGCGTCTCGAACAGGTGGAAATCGGAGAAGACGGCCGCGACGTGCGCGCGGTAGCCGGCGAGGGCCGCGCCCGCCACCGGGCGGCCGTCCAGGCACAGCGTCCCGCCGGTCGGCGGGTGCAGGCCGGCGATCACCCGGGCGAGGCTGGTCTTGCCGGAGCCGTTGCCGCCGACCAGGAAGGTGATCTCCCCGGGGCGCAGCGTCAGGTCGACCGGGCCGAGGTCGAAGCGGTCGCCGGTCTGCGGATCGGCCCGGTGATGGGTCACGCCCCGCAGGGTCACGGTGGCGTCGCGCCGGGGCGCGGCCGGGCCTGTCCCCGGATCGCCGACCGGCTCGGGCGGCAGCTCGGCGAAGGCCGCCTCGATCCGCCGCGCGCCGACGCGGGCGAGGTTGACGAGCGGCATCGTGTTCAGCACCGCCTCGAGGGGTCCCATC
Organism: Methylobacterium sp. 275MFSha3.1; assembly: GCF_900108435.1. Taxonomy (NCBI): domain Bacteria; kingdom Pseudomonadati; phylum Pseudomonadota; class Alphaproteobacteria; order Hyphomicrobiales; family Methylobacteriaceae; genus Methylobacterium; species Methylobacterium sp. 275MFSha3.1. The sequence goes on from NZ_FNWP01000026.1 coordinate 10,792, forward strand.
AGGTAGAGCAGGGCGATGACGTACCCGGTCGTCACCGCCGGGCTCTGCGCGCCGGTCCCGGGGACGAACAGCGCGAGCCCGATCAGGGCCAGGAACAGGATGCGGCCCCAGCCCGCCGCCAGCGCGAGGAGGGCGAGGCCGCGCCGGCGGTGGTCGGCGACGCGGGCGATCGCGGTCGCCAGGACCGCGTCGAGGAAGTGGCGCCCCTTCTCCCGGTTGAGGCGCAGCTCCTTGGCGCCGCCGTGCAGCGCCTGGAAATGTCCGACGAGGCGGTCCTGCTCCGCCCCGGCCCGGGCGAGGTGGCGCGTGACGCGGCCGTAGCAGGCGGAGTAGCCCGCGGCCCCCAGGGCGATCGTGAGGGCCGAGGCCAGGAACAGGGGGAACGACAGGTAGCCGAGATAGGCGAGGGTCGCCGCGACCACCGCGCAGTTGGTGACGAGCACGGGCAGCGCCGTGAGGAAGTTGGCGACCTGGTTGGCGTCCTCGGTCACCAGCGCCTGCACCCGGGCGCTCCCCACAGCCTCGAGATCCGCGAACGCGGCGGCCTGGACGCGCGCGGCGATCGCGGACCGGAGATCGGCGAGCCCGCGCTGCCCGAGATCGGCGAAGAGCGCGCGCGAGACGACGAGCGCCGCGCAGGCGAGGAGGGCGGTCGCCGCGAAGGCGGCGATCCGGTCGGCCCGGGCGGGCTCGGACGCGTGGAGCGCCCCGTTGATGAGCACGATCAGGCCCGTCGTGGCGATCCCGCCGACGAGGCTCGCCGCGCCGGCCAGCACGAGCCGGGCGCGGGCGCCCCGCGCGAGGGCGCGCCACAGCGCGGTCCCTGGCGCGGTCCCGGGCTCCGCGAAGGCGAACGCCGCCGCCATCACTGCGCGCGGCCGGCTTGCGCCATCGCCACCACGACCTTGCGCGGGCCCTTGAAGGGTGTCCGCGCGTGGGCGGTCAGCATGTTGTCCAGCATCACCACGTCGCCGGACTGCCAGGGGAAGACGACGGTGTGCGCGGCGAGCACGGCGCGGATCGCGTCGAGATCCGCGTCGGGGATCGGGCTGCCGTCGCCGTAGTAGACGTTGCGCGGCAGGTCCGGCTCGTCGACGAGGTCGAGGAGGGTCGCGCGCACCTCCGGCTCGAGGTTCGAGACGTGGAACAGGTGGGCCTGGTTGAACCACACCGGCTCGCCGGTCTCGGGGTGGCGGGCGGTGCCCTGGCAGACCTGCCGGGTGCGGAGGTCGCCGTCCGGCTTCCACTCGCAGGTGATCCCGTGGCCGGCGCAGTACGCCTCGACCGCCCCCCGGTCCTGCGTGCCGAACACCTGCTCCCAGGCCACGTCGAGCCCGTTGCCGTAGTTGCGCACGTACATCAGGCCCCGCTCGGCGAAGCGCGCGCGGATCGGCTCGGGCACGGCGCGGTAGATGGCGCGGCTGTCGGCCAGCGGCGTCTCGCCCCCCTCGGGCGCCGCCTGCTGGCAGTAGAACCAGATCTTCATCGGCCAGTCGCGGGCGTAGGCCTGCTCGTTGTGCAGCGGGATGTGCTGGTGGGGCGGGTACTCGGTCGAGGTGTAGACCCCCTGGGTCACGGCGCTGCGCGGCGTCGAGCCGAACTCGTAGCTCAGGAGGTCGTGGCCGAAGCCCGCCGCGAAGCTGCGGAACGCGTCGGGCCCGTCGAGGCTGAAGCCGCGGAGCAGCAGGCCGCCCGCGGCGTGGAGGTGCGCCTCGGCCGCGGCCCGGATCGCCGGCAGCGCGTCCGCGAGCGCCGCGCCCGCGGCGCCCTCCGGCGGCGTGACCAGGAGCGGCAGAGGACCCTCGTCCCGCAGGGGCTTGGTCACGAGTTCCATCACGGCGTCCTCCATGGTGACATCCCGTTCGTTCGCGCCGCCGGCCCGCGCGCCGCCGATGGGCGGGCGCGGCCGCCTCAGGCCGCGGCCTCGGCCCGCGCGCCGATCTGCCGGCCGACGAGGTCGAGCACCGGCCCCCGCCGCGCGTGGATGAAGAAGTGGTCGCCCTCGAACAGCGCGAGGTCGAAGGGGCCGCGCGTCTCGCGGCCCCAGGCCTCGAGGTCGGCGCGGGCGACGTCGTCCCGCGTCCCGCCGAGCGCCTGGATCGGGCAGTCCAGCGCCGGGCGCGCCGCGTAGGTGTAGGCGCCGCGCAGCCGGAAATCGGCCCGGAGCACCGGCAGCACCAGGGCCATCAGGGCGGGATCGGCCAGCGCCTCCGGCGGCGTCGCGCCGTAGGCGGACAGCGCGTCGCGCAGGTCCGCGTCGCTGCGCGGGCGGCGGAAATACGCCCCGTCGCACACCGCCGGTCCGGCGCATCCGGAGGCGAACAGCGCGCGCGGCGCCGCGATCCCGCGGTCGCGGAGTTCGTGCGCCAGCTCGAAGGCGAGCAGCGCGCCCAGGCTATGCCCGAACAGCGCGTAGGAGCCCGTGACGGAACCGGCGACCTCGTCCGCGAGGCGCCGCGTCAGCGCCCGCGGGTCGGTGCAGGGCGCCTCGCCGATCCGGGAGCCGCGTCCCGGCAGCTCGACGGGCCTGACGTCGACCGCGTCGGGCAGGCCGCGGCGCCACTGCGCGAACACCGCGGCGCTCGCCCCCGCGTAGGGCAGGCAGAACAGCCGGACTCGTCCCGGCACGGTCACGCCCGCGCGCCGCCCGCGTCCCGCTCCTGCGCCTCCATGTGTCGGCGCAGGCTCAGGGGCCGCATGTCGGTCCAGACCTCGTCGATGTAGGCCAGGCAATCGGCCTTCGCGCGCGGATCGCCCACGGCGCGCCACCCGTCAGGGATGTCGCGGTAGCTCGGCCAGATCGAGTATTGCTCCTCGTGATTCACCACCACGTAGAACAGCGTATCTTCGCGATCGAACGCCATCGATGCATCCCGTTCAGGTGAAAGCTGCGAGCAGCCTCGCCAATGAATCAATGAACTTCGCTTGTCGGCGCATAACATGGCCGAAAGATCGCCGGACTCAAGGGCCCTTTTACATATTTGAAATGTTCTAATTTAATTCATTACTGCTCGATCGTCCGAAGTGTTTTCCGGAGACCTTGAATCATTGTGGCGGTTCGCGCTACGCAGTGCGGCCGGCGGGTGCGGCCGGCGGGTGTTCTGTGGTCCGGGGCTTGGCGGGGGACGCGGTCAGTGGCGTGTGCGCGAACCAGCTTCCGGTCGCCTGCGAGCGGTCCCGCCGGGGGAACGCGCGGCTCCCCCGAGGGAGGCGCCGCCCCCGTGCGCCGCGGCGGCGAGGATCGCCGCGCATCCCGGCGCGCACCCCGGCGCGCACCCCGTCGTGCGGACGAGGAGACGATCGGATGACCGCGCGCGCCGCACCGCTCTGCGACGTCATCGGGGTCGGCTTCGGGCCCTCGAACCTCGCCCTGGCGATCGCCCTGGCCGAGACCCCGGCGGCGCGCGGCCTCCGGTACCGCTTCCTGGAGCGGCAGCCGCACTTCCGATGGCACGGCGGCATGTTGCTGCCGGGCAGCGACATGCAGATCTCGTTCCTCAAGGACCTCGTCACGCTCCGCAACCCGACGAGCCCGCTGACCTTCGTGAACTACCTGCACAGCCAGGGTCGACTGCACGATTTCATCGATCTCGGGACGTTTCATCCCAGCCGGATCGAGTTCAACGACTATCTCCGCTGGGTGGCGGACCATTTCGCCGACCGGTGCGACTACGGCGAGACCGCGGTCGCGGTGGAGCCCGGGCCGGGACCGGACGGGACGGTCGAGACCCTGTGGGTCGTCACCCGCGACGCCGCGGGCCGCGAGATCCGCCGCCAGACGCGCGACCTCGCCCTCGCGGTGGGCGGCGCCCCGCACGTGCCCGCCGCCTTCGCCGCCCTGGCGCGCGATCCCCGGCTCTGCCATTCGAGCCGCTACCTCGACCATGTCGACCGGCGCGGCCCGGGCAGCCCGCTCGACCTGTCGCGCCCGGGCGCCCGCGTGGCGGTGATCGGCGGCGGCCAGAGCGCCGCCGAGATCGGCCACGATCTCCACGCCCGCTTCCCGCAGCTGCAGGTCGATCTCGTCTTCCGCGGCCACGCCCTCCGACCGTCGGACGCGACGCCGTTCGTCAACGAGATCTTCCACCCCGACCGCACCGACTTCGTGTACGCGCAGCCGAGCGAGCGGCGGGCGGCGATCGTGCGCAGCTACCGCAACACGAACTACGCGGTGATCGACGCCGACCTGCTCAAGGCGCTCCACGTCATCGTCTACCGCGAGAAGGTCTCCGGGCCGCAGCGCCTGCACCTCCGGCCGCGCAGCGAGATCCTCTCGGCCGTCGGCGACGCAAGCGGGATCAGGCTGCGGACCGTCGACCGCTACGCCGAGGTCGAGGCGGAGCGCAGCTACGACGGCGTCGTCCTGGCGACCGGGTACGCGCGCGACCCGAACCCGGCGATCCTCGAACCGCTCGCGCCCTACCGCGACGGGCCGGACCTGGCGCGCGACTACCGCGTCCCGACCCGCCCCGGCTTCGTCCCGCGCATCTACGTCCAGGGCTACTCGGAGACCTCGCACGGTCTGAGCGACACCCTGCTCTCGGTCCTGCCGGTCCGCGCGCAGGAGATCGTCGACAGCCTGCTCGATCAGGACGGGCACGGGGGCGCGGTCGCCCCGGCGCGCGCGCCCGCCGCCGGCGGGATCCGCGCCTGGGAGCGGCAGGGAGCGCATCCATGAGGCTCGCCGTCCCGCGGACCGGCCGGGCGCGGCGCGCGGAGGCGTGCCGCGGGCGGATCCGCCGCCCGCTCGCCCGAGTCGGCGCACGGGTCGGCGCATGGGGATGAGCCGCCCGCGCGGCGATCGTCGCGCCCTCCTCGCCGGCCTCGCCGCGGGCGTCCTGGGTCTCGTCCCGGGCGGCTTCGCCGCGTCTCCCGCGGGCGCGTCCGACGACCCGCGGCGCGCGGAGACGGGCGGCGCGCCCGCCGCCCGCGTGGTCGCCCTCGACGGGTTGTTCGCCGAGACGCTCCTCGCCATCGGGCTCGTGCCGGTGGCGATCGCCAACCGGCCGCTCTACGAGAAGCTCATCGCGCAGCCGCCCCTGCCGGACTCGGTCCTCGACCTCGGCCCCCTGCAGGAGCCGAACCTCGAGTTCCTCAGCCTGATCGCCCCCGACCTCATCCTCGCCGCGCCGTGGCAGGCGCAGATCCAGGTCGCGCTGACCCGGATCGCCCCGGTCGTGGCGCTGCCCATCGTCGCGGGCGCGCGGGAGCCGATCGACCACCTCGACGCGCTGACCCGCGACCTGGGGGACCGCGTCGACCGCGCCGCGGCGGCGCGGGCGCTGGTCGCCGGGACCGACGGGGCGCTCGCCGAGGCCCGGGCCGCGCTCGCGGGCCGGACCGGGCGCCCGGTCTACATCTGCCGCTTCCGCGACGACGGGCGGCAGCTGGCCGTCTTCGGCACGCGCAGCACCGTCGGCGCGGTCGCCCAGCGCCTCGGCCTGACCAATGCCTGGACCGGCCGGCAGAGCGGCGCGGGCACGGTGCTCGCTGCGGTCGAGGACCTCGCGGAGGTGCCCGACGCGACGCTGATCCACTTCGACCGCGGCGCCGAGACCGCGCGCGCCCTCGGGCGCCTCGACGACAGCCCGCTCTGGCGGGCGCTGCCCGCCGTGCGCGCCGGCCGCGTGATCCGCATGCCGGTGGTCCATCCGAACGGCGGCCTGCCCTCGGCCGCGCGCTTCGCCCGTCAGGTCGCCGCGGCGCTCGGGAAGGCCCCGGCGTGAGCGCGGCCGGGGCCGGAGCGCGGCGGGCGCGAGCCGACGGGTCCGGGGCCTCGCCGCTCTGGCGCGGGGCGGGGCTCCTCGCCCTCGCGCTGGCGGTGAGCGCCGCGCTGCTGCACGCCAACCTGGCGGCAGTCCTGCCGCCCGGGCAGTGGTGGGCCGCCCTGCTCCACCCGACCGACGGCGACATGCCGCAGCTCGTCCTGCGCGACAGCCTGCTGCCGCGCCTCGCCATGGCGGTCCTGGCGGGCGGCGGCCTCGGCCTCGCCGGCGTGCTGTTCCAGCAGGTGCTCGACAACCCGCTGGCCGAGCCCGGCACCCTCGGCGTGTTCGCGGGCGCGAAGCTCGCCCTGGCCCTCGCGACGCTGTGGTGGCCGGCCCTCCTGATCTACGGCTACGAGCCCGTCGCGGGCGCCGGGGCGGCCCTGTGTACGGGCCTCGTGCTGCTGCTGAGCGGGCGCAGCGGCTACGCGCCGTCCACCGTCATCCTCGCCGGACTGGTGGTCGGGCTGTCCGCCGAGGCCGCCAACCGGATGCTGGTGCTCGCGCATTTCGACGCGCTCTCCGACCTCTACGCGTGGCAGGCCGGCGCGCTGAACCAGAACAACTGGGACGGCGTCCGCGGCCTCGTCCCGCGCCTCGCCCTCACGGCCCTCGCGGCCGGCCTGCTGGCGCGCCCGCTGACCCTGATCGAGCTCGGCGATGCCGGGGCGCGGGGCCTCGGCGTCTCCACCGCCGGCACGCGGCTCGCCGCCCTCGCCCTCGGCGTCGCGGTCGGCGCCAGCGTGACCGGGTATCTCGGGGTGATCGGCTTCGTCGGCCTGGCGGGGCCGGCCATCGCCCGCTACGGCGGCGCCCGCCGGCTCCGCGACCGCCTGCTCTGGGGGCCGGTCGCCGGGGCGGTGCTGCTCGTCCTGACCGATCAGCTCGTGCAGCGACTCATCGGCCGCAGCGGTGTCCCGACCGGCGCCGTCACCGCCCTCGTCGGCGCACCCCTGCTGGTCGGCCTCATCCTGGGCCTGCGCACGGCGCGCGAGGCGCCGCCGGCGCTGGGGCCTATCCCGGTACGACTCGCCCGGCCGTGGCCCGCCATCGGGGCGCTCGCGATCCTGGCCCTCGCGGCCGTCGGCCTGTCGCTCACCCTGGGGCGGGATGCCCAGGGCTGGCTGTGGAGCCCCGATCCGGGCGCCCTCCTGGCCTGGCGGGCGCCGCGCGCGCTGGCCGCCCTGGGGGCCGGGGCCATGCTCGCCTACGCGGGCGGGCTGCTGCAGCGGCTGACCGGGAATCCCCTCGCGAGCCCCGAGCTGTTCGGCGTCTCCGCGGGCGCGGCCCTGGTGGTGGTGCTCGTCCTGTTCCTCGCCCCTGGCCTCGGTCCGGCCGCGATGCTGGCCGCCTCCGCGGCGGGCGCGCTCGCGACGCTGCTGGCGATCCTGGCCCTGGGCCGCCGGGCGCGCTACGCCTCCGCCCGGATCCTGCTCGTCGGCGCGGCCCTGACCAGCCTGATCGGCTCGGTGATCGCGCTCCTGCTCGCCACGGCCGACCCGCGGACCGCCGCCCTGCTGACGTGGCTCTCGGGCTCGACCTACAACGCCACCGGGACCGAGGCCGGGCTCGCCTGCCTCGGCGCGGCCCTGGTGCTCGCGGGCACGCCGCTGCTCGCGCGCTGGCTCACGATCCTGCCGCTCGGGGCGGAGACGAGCCGGGCCGTCGGGCTCCAGGTCGCGCGGGCGCGCCTGACGGTCCTGTCGGTCGCCGCGATCCTGACCGGCGCCGCGACCCTGCTCGTCGGCCCCCTGAGCTTCGTCGGGCTGATGGGGCCGCACCTCGCCCGCAGCCTGGGCTTCAGCCGGGCCGCCGAGCAGCTGGTGGCGGCGACGCTCGCCGGCGGCCTGATCATGGTGCTGGCCGACTGGCTCGGGCGCGTCGCGGCCTTCCCGTGGCAGTTGCCCGCCGGCCTCGTCGCGACGGTTCTCGGGGGCGCCTATTTCGTCTGGCTGATGCTGCGCCGATGATTCTCTCCCCGCTGAACGCCCTGTTCGTCGGCCCCCTCGAGGGCTACCGGGATCGGATCGTGTCCGCGGAGGATCCGCGCCCCTCCGTGAGGGGCGCCGACCTGCTCGATCCGCGCGTCCTGACCGACCAGCTCGACCGGTTCGCCCGCACCTTCGCGGCGCCGGAGCCCCGCGCCGTCGCGTCGATCTGGGCGAAGCAGCACTTCTCGATGCTGGTGGTGCCCGCGCTCGCCGCCAACATCGTGCTCGACCTCGTCCTGCCCGTGGCCCTCGACGCCGTCGAGATCGTCCCGGACGAGGGCGGGCTGACGCGGGCGCTCAAGCTGCGCGACCCCGCCGCGGGGAGCGACGGGCCCGGCGGGCAGACCGGGGAGAGGGCGCCGGCGGATCGCTTCGGCGCGCTGATCGACGCGCACCTGGCGCCCCTGGTCGGTGCCCTGGCGGCGGTCTCGGGCGTGGCGCCGCGCGTGCTGTGGAGCAATGCCGGCAACATCTTCGAGTTCGTGGTGCGCCGCACCGAGGGGCTCCCGCAGGCGGGCCGGACCGGGCACGCGGCCGCCGCGAGCGTCCTGACGAGCCGCCGCCGGTCCGGCGCGCCCAACCCGCTGTTCGCGCCGATCCGCTACGTCCCGGAGGCGGGGGACGCGCCGGCGGGCGCGCCGCCGCGTCGGGTGCGGAAGGTCTGCTGCCTCCGCTACCTCATCCCCGACCAGAGCCTCTGCGGCGCTTGCCCCCTGCCGGCACGCCCCGAAGCGGGTCCGGCGGGAACGGACGGCCCGAGGAGGCCCGCATGAACGGTCCCGATGCGCCGGTCGTCGCGCGGCCGCGGGGCGCGCCGACGGCGGAAGCCGCGGGCGCCCCCCCGCTCTTCACCCTGCAGGGCGCGAGCTTCGGACTCCCCGAACGCACCCTGCTGCATCCCCTCGACCTCGTGATCCAGCCGCGGCAGGTGGTGGGCCTGATCGGCCATAACGGGTCCGGCAAGTCGACCCTGATCAAGCTGCTGGGCCGCCAGCAGGCGCCGACCGCCGGCCGGATCGCGTTCGCGGATCGCGCCCTCAGTGCCTGGGAGGACCGCGCCTTCGCGCGCGAGGTCGCCTATCTGCCGCAGGCGCTCCCGCCGGTCCCGGGCATGACCGTGCGCGAGCTCGTGGCGCTGGGGCGCTATCCCTGGCACGGCGCCCTCGGCCGCGTCGCCGACCGGGATCGCGAGGCGGTCCGGCGGGCGCTCGCCGCCACCGGCGTCGCCGCCTTCGCGGACCGCTTCGTCGACACGCTCTCGGGCGGTGAGCGGCAGCGCGTCTGGCTCGCGATGATGATCGCGCAGGAGCCCGCCTGCCTGCTGCTCGACGAGCCGATCTCGGCCCTCGACGTCGCCCACGCCGTCGAGATCCTCGCCCTCGTGCGCGATCTGGCCCATCGTGACGGGCTCGGCGTCGTGGTGGTCCTGCACGACGTGAACATGGCGGCGCGCGTCTGCGACCGCATCCTGGCGCTGCACTCGGGACGCCTCATCGCGGACGGGCCGCCCGGCACGCTGATGAACCCCGACACGCTGCGCGCCGTGTACGACATCCCGATGGGCGTCATGCCGCATCCGGATACCGGTCGGCCGCTGAGCTACCTGCGCGGATCGTAGGCCGGCGCGCGACGACCAGCTGCTCGCGATCCGGCACGCTCGAACCCAGGGTCCGAGCGCGAATCGGCCGGACGCTCGGGTGGCGGCTCGCCGCGGACCTCGTCGCCCGGCGGTGACCCCGTGTCGTCTGGACGATCGAGGCTTCGGGAAGAGCGCGGCCGTTGCGGCGGCTCCGACAACGCTGGCGGGGACGGAGGGATTCCGAGACGGTGACCGGCCCCCGCGGGGTGGTCCCGTGTCAGGCTTGGGTGCGATCGGAGTGGCAGCTCCGGGCGGTTTCCTGCCGGTGCGCTTACCGACGGCATTGATTGAGACGCGGACAGAACCGCCGCGAAGCACCCGGCACCGCGGTCTTGAGATGATAGATTATATACAATAACCCTCCGGATCCGCAGTCTGCGCTTGGGGATGGCGCGCTGCGTGCCGAGGCTACGCATGCAACCCTTCTTCTCGACAGAGGGAATTCACCCCAAGGACGCGTTCCGGCGCTGGCGCGAGACGATCTGCGAGCGATTGATCCCGATCGACCAGCAACCCCTTCACGGGGTTCCGTTTCAGGGCAGGCTGGACGTCACCAGCATCGGGCCTGTGCCGATCTCCAAGATGGCACACACCGCCATGCGGACTGAAGCGACCCCCGACGCGATTCGGCGCTATGGGCAGCCCGACCGCCTCTACGCGTCCATGAAGCTCTCCGGCCAGGACGCCATCCAGCAAGGCGATCGGGAGGCTGTATTCCGGACGGGCGACTTCGTCGTTATCGACGCACGCCCGGCCGTCTGCGAGGCCGACACGGGCATCTCCCTCGTCATCGATCTGCCGCGCGAGCGCTTCGAGGCCATGCTGGGTCCGTCCCGGCTGTACTGTGCACTCACGGTCGGCGCGGACCTCGCCTCCACGACCCTGGCAAACACCTTCCTCCAGGAGCTGGTGCGCATGGGCGATCAGCTCACGCCCGACGCGGCCGTGCGCATGGCGGCGATCGGAACGGACCTGATCATAGCGAGCCTCGCCGAACGGATGGCGCAGGAGGTACCCCGTTCCGTTCACGGCAACGTCACGGTCCAGCGCGCCAAGGCCTATGTCGAGGCGAACCTGAGCGACCCGAACCTGGATCCGCCGCAACTCGCCGCCGCGATGGGCGTGTCGCTGCGCCGGCTCCAGGAACTGTTCCACGAGCGCGGCCGGCACATCTCCGACTACATCTGGGGACGCCGCCTGGAGGCGGCAGCCAAGCGCCTGGGCGATCCGGCCTGCGCCCACCTGTCGATCGGCATGCTGGCTTACGGCTGCGGTTTCAGCAGCCAGGCGCATTTCGCGCGCCGCTTCAAGGATCGCTACGGCATGAGCCCGCGTGACTACCGGCAGGCGCACAGCCGAGACACGCAACCGGGCGCGTCCGCGTCCCGGCCGTCATTCTCGTGACCTGAGTGACCGGTTCGGGTCGCTCCCGGAACGGCAGTTCGGGGTGGTCTTCCGTCTGTCCGCTTCTGGGCATCAAGTGTGGGAAAGCCGACCTCGGCTTCCATTCGCGCCCAATCTCGAGAAGCGGCGGACTCCGCCACGATCCGGCGCAGGGGATTTCGCATCGCGCTTCGACTGTGCGCGGCGAACGCGCACCGCGTGCGCTGGCTTGCGGTACCGGTCATCCAACCCCATTCGCCGAGGGCTGTCGGGCGCGATAAGGTTGATACCCTGCGGCGGGTCGCATCCCGGTCAGAGCAGGCGACGGTAGACACTGGCGAATTCCGTGCCGCGCCGGATTTCGCAGATGCCGGCTCGGCTGACCTTATCGAATACGCGAAGGGATGACTTCACCGTGCGGCGCGGACCTTCCGGATCGGATTCGCGGCCTTCTGCTCCTCTTGGTAAGCGGCGATGGCCATCGAGCAATTCGGTGTCAGGAGGCCGACTCTCTCGCGGAAGCAGGCCTGGACTTCCCCGCCGTCGGGCGAGAACTGGCCGCAATGTTCCAGGTAATCTCCTATGCAGTGGCGCTTCAGGTTCTCCTGGCTCGCCTGTGGCTGGGCAAAGGCCATGTCGGAGACGAGGCCGAGGACAGCGGTGAGGCAAGCGGTCTTCGAGATACTCATGATCGGCTCCGTAGGGTGAGAGATCTACCGAGGCGACGCCTTCAGGCTCCGGTCATCGCCAGATACGGGATGAGGGAGGCGCAGGCGAAGTTGCCGGCGATGACCAGCAGGATGACGGACTGCATGCCCATGACGGCTCACCTCGTCTGCGCGAGGAGACCGGCTGCGGATGCGGGCGTCAGCATCGGCGCGCAGGCGATGGCGCCGATCACGCTGATGACGATCAGCAGTCGTGCGATGATGGTGGTCATGTCGGTTCCCCCTCGTGGCCGTTCGGGCCTTTGGTTAATGAAGGATTTAAGAGCTCGGCCTTACGCGCGTGTTGCTTCGATTGTTGCGTCGAGCAGGGGCCGGCAGACACCGCTGGCGCGCCCGCTTGCCGACCGCTGTGGGACAGGCGGCGGCCGCAAACTGACACGTGTCGGGAACGGTCAAGCATTCGCTCCGCCGTCCACTCTGCCGAAGGAGGCGGCGACCTGGCCGACCAAGGTCGCCCAGGGCATGTCCAAGGCCGCGTAGACCGGGCCCGCCTCCGGGCGGGCGTTGTCCTTCAGGATCTCGACCATCAGCGTCGCGTAGTCGGACAGGACCACGCCCGCCTGGGCCATACGGAGAAGGCCGGCCTGGCGCTTGGTCTCGCTGAACGTCCCGGAGGCGTCGACAGCCACGTAGGCGTCGAGGCCGCGGGCGACGGCTGTCATGGCCGGGAAAGCCGCGCAGACCTCCAGCGAGATGCCGGCGAAGATCAGCTTCTCGCGGCCCGTGGCCTCGATGGCCCGGGCGACGCGCGCGTCGTCGTAGGCGTTCACCGACGAGCGGTCGATGACCTCGTTTCCGGGCAACGCCGCGACCAACTCGGGGAAGGTCGGACCCCATAGGCTGTCGCGCGCCGTCGTGGTGACCACGATGGGCAGGCCGAGCGCCGCGGCGGCCTTCGCCAGGGCGATCACGTTGTGCTTGAGCTCGCCCGTCGAATAGTCCCGCACGCCCGTCATCAGGCCGACCTGATGGTCGACGAGGACGAGGGCTGCGTTCTCGGCGGTGAGCGGTTCGTAGGCGCGAGCGGTCATCGTGTCCTCCTGCTCAAGGCCCGTCGGGGCCGGCGACGAGCAAGAGCTACCGGCTGGACCGGCGGCCCAGAAGCCGCAACAATCCGAACCCAGCGTCCATAGGTTTGGACGATGTGGAGGCGGCGTGCTCGACCTGAACGACTTCTTCTACTTCGTGCAGGTCGTCGATCGCGGCGGCTTCACGGCCGCCGGGCGGACGCTGCGCGTGCCGAAATCCACTTTGAGCCACCGCCTCCAGCAGCTGGAGGGCGCCCTCGGCGTCCGGCTGTTGAACCGGACCTCGCGCCGGTTCGGCATGACGGATGCGGGGGAGGACTTCTACCGCCACGCGGTCGCGATGCTCAGAGAGGCGGAGCTGGCGGAGACGACGATCCGCCAGCGCCTGACGGAGCCGACCGGCACGGTGCGGTGCACGGCCGGCGTCGCGACCATGCAGTTCGCCCTGGCGGACATCATCGCGGACTTCCTCGTCCGCCACCCGAAGGTGAATGTCGTGGCCCACGGCGCGGACCGCACCGTCGACATCGTCGGCGAGAACTTCGACATCGCCGTGCGGGCCCATACGGACCCGCTGCCGGACTCGAACCTCGTCCAGCGTACCCTGGCGCCGGCGCCCTGGTTCCTGTTCGCGGGATCGGCATACCTCGACGAGAACGGCGCTCCGGACAATCCGGACGCCCTTCGGGACCATCCGTCCCTGTTCATGATGCGGACCGGGGTCGCGCCGGTCTGGCGGCTGCGGCACGCGAGCCGCGCCGGGGAGGAGGCGGTACTGCCGTTGAGCCCGCGGCTGATGGGCGATGACATGGTCGGGCTGCAGCAGGCCGCCATCCGCGGCATCGGCGTGGTCGCTCTGCCGAGCTACATCTGTCGTCAGGCCGTCCGCTCGGGTGCCCTGCGGCGCGTTCTGCCCGACTGGGTCGCGGGCGACTCCACCCTGACGGCCCTCATTCCCTACCGCCAAGGCCTGCTTCCGTCCGTGCGGGCCTTTCTCGACCACCTCGCGGCGGAGTTTCCGAAGGCCGTGCTGCTCTAGGCGCGGGCGATCTCGACGGGGTCGGTCGAGGGTGTGCGGGGTCGGGGCCGGTCGCCATCCGCCGCGAGCGCCACCGGATGCCGGATCCCGGCGTCCAAACGATCGGACGATAGGTCCGAAAATAGCTGCCTTCTCGGCCAGCGTCTGTCGCCACACCATCGGCACATCCACGCAGCGAGGCAGGACATGACAGCTCTCGAGACCATCCACGGGGCCGACGCGCTCCACCCGAGGCTCGGCGAGACCGTTCTCGGAGCGCCCCACCGCATCGGCTCGAACTTCTCCGCGACGCACTTCTCCGAGGAAGTCTTCGACGGGCGCATGGACCCGCTTCTGATGGTCGACCACTTCGTCATGACGGGGCCGACCTTCGAGCCGCACCTCCATGCCGGCATCTCGGCCGTGACCGTCATGTTCGAGGACGCGACCGGCCACTTCCTCAACCGGGACACGCTGGGCCGAGACGTCGCCCTCGAGCCGGGCGACCTCTACTGGCTCGCGGCGGCGTCGGGCGCCGCGCACGAGGAGAGGCCGGCCGAAGGGGCACGGGTCCACGCCCTGCAGGTCTTCGTCAACCTGCCCGCGCGCCTCAAGGCGCAGCCGGCGCGCGCGCTCCACGTTCGCGCGGCCGACATCCCGGTCCTCGAAGGCCGCGGCCATCGCGTCCGCGTCGTCCTGGGGCAGAGCGGCGACGTTGTCGGCGCGGGTGGCACCCCGGAGGAGATGACACTGCTCGACGGCTTCCTACAGCCGGGCGGCGCCTTCGCCCACGCCCTGCCCGAGGGGCGGCAAGCCTGGATCTACGCCGTGTCGGGGCGCGTGTCCGTCCGCTGCCGTGAGGAGGAGCGCCTCCTGCCGGAGGGCGGCGCCCTGGCGGTGGGCGCCGGTTCCGCCGCGGAGATCATCCTCGAAGCCGCCGAGGCTGCGCATGTCGTGCTGATGGCCGGGCGGCCGATCCGCGAGCCCTTCGTCAAGCGCGGTCCGCTGGTGATGTCCACGGTCGCCGACGTCGAGCGCGCGCTCGCCGGCTACGCCCGGGGCGCGTTCGGCCGCATCCCGGCCTGAGATCCGATCGTCCGACACACGAACCCCGCGCGGCGCCGAGCGACGCGCGGACGGCGGAGCCTTGCCCGGCGGCAGTCGGGCCGATGCACCAGCGGGAACTGCGATGCGCGACGACACCTTCGGCCCCGATCCGGCGCCAGGAACGATCACCATTCCGCTCGCCGACGATGAACGGCAGCGCGAGGACCACCTGCGGGACCTGTTCGCGCGCTTCTGGGGCAACGCGACGGGAGAGCCGCGGGCGGTCTACGACACCTTCATAGCCGGCAGCCCGCGCGCGGACGGCGTCGCGTTCGACCTCGTGGACGAGGCCGGCATCCGCGGCTGGTGGGTGCGCCCCGCGGATGCCGCGCCCGGCCAAGCGATCCTCTTCCTGCACGGCGGCGGCTACGTCCAGGGCACGGCCGCGGCCTATCGCGGCTTCGTCAGCCAGATCGCGAGCCGGGCCGGCGTCGCCGCGCTCGCCATCGACTATCCTCTGGCGCCGGAGGCGACGCTGCCCGCTGCCCCGGAGGCGGCGCTGGCCGCCTGGGATTGGTTGATCGGCCAAGGCTACGACCGGATCGCCGTCGTCGGGGACTCGGCCGGGGGCGGGCTGAGCCTCGTCACCCTGGCGAGCCTCGCCCTGCGCGCGCGCGGCCCTGCGCCAGTGGCCGGCGTCGTCTTCTCGCCCTGGACCGACCTGACGCTGTCCGGCCCCTCCATGAACGACCCTTCGGTGCAGGACCCGCTCATCGGCCGTGAGTACCTGCAGGACTGCGCGCGCAAGTATGCCGGCGCGCGCGATGTCCGCCACCCGCTGGCTTCACCGCTCCTCGGCGGCCTGCGCGGATTGCCCCCGCTCCTGATCCAGGTCGGCACCGACGAGCGCCTCATCGACGACGCGACGCGCTACGCCCGGCGCGCCGAACAGGCTGGCGTCGCGGTGTGGCTGGAGGTCTGGGAGGGCCTGCATCACGTCTTCCAGCTCGACGTCGCCCACCTCGACAGCAGCCGCCGGGCCCTCGACCGAGCCGCCGCCTTCCTGCGCCGCGCCTCCGCATCCTGACCATCGCCGCTCTCGAAGAGGACATGTCCGCCATGCCCACCCGCGCCCCCATCCCGGATCAGGCCTTCGACGTCGTCATCGCCGGCGGAGGCTCCGCGGGCGCCGTGCTCGCGCGCCGGCTCAGCGAGAATCCGAACCGGACGGTTCTTCTGCTGGAGGCCGGACCGGCCTACGCGCCGGGGGCGTATCCGGACGTCATCGCGAACGCGAACCGGGTCGGCGGCGACGCGGCGCACGACTGGGGCTACCACACCCAGGACCGCTCCGGCCTCGGCCACGACGTGCGCGCGATCCGCGGCAAGGTGCTCGGCGGCAGCTCCGGCGTGAACGCCGCGGTCGCCATGCGGGCGCGGCCGTCCGATTTCGCCCGCTGGACCGCGCGCGGTCTCGACGGCTGGTCGTGGGACGAGGTGCTCCCGGTCTTCAGGGCACTGGAGAACACGCCGGCCGGCGACGACGCTCGGCGCGGGCGCTCCGGGCCCTTCCCGATCCGCCAGCGCACGATGGAGGAGATCACCCCCTCCATGCGCGCCTTCGTGCTGGCCGCAGAGGCGGCCGGCCTGTCCCGCATCGCCGACTTCAACGGCGCGGAGCAGCACGGCGTCTCGCCCTACCCGCTGAACGTGGTCGAGGGCCGACGCGTCAACACGGGCATGGCCTACCTGACTGAAGACGTTCGGCGCCGACCGAACCTCGCCATCGTCGGGGGCGCCGAGGTCGACGCCGTGCTGTTCGACGGCCGGCGGGCGCGCGGCCTCCGGCTGCTGGGCGGCGCGACGGTGGAGGCCGGACGGGTGATCCTCTCGGCCGGGGCATTCGGCAGCCCCGCCATCCTGATGCGGTCGGGCATCGGGCCGGCGGCGCACCTGCGCGACCTCGACATTCCCGTGCTGCAGGACGCGCCGGTCGGCGAGCGACTCAAGGAGCATCCGTTCTACTACAACGTCTACGCGCTCAAGCGGGAGGTGCGGGCGATGGACCCGGTCGCGGGCGCGATCATCTGGACGCGGTCGCGTGAGGCCGCTCCGGACGAGTTGGACCTTCACATCTTGGGGACGCACATCTTCGATCCGGCGCAGAGCCCGACCGGCGGGGCCATCGTACTGGCCTGCTCGGTCACGCTGCCGAGGTCCGTCGGCTCGGTTCGGCTGGCGAGCCGCGACCCCCGCGCCATGCCGCTCATCCGCTACAACTTCTTCGAGGACCCGGCCGACCTGCGGCGCATGTTGGAAGCGGTGCGCCTGTCGCGGCGCATCGGCCGGACGGCCCCGTTCAGCGACGTGGTCGCGGCGGAGCTGTATCCCGGTCCCGATGTCCGTGACGACGACGCGCTGCGGCGAGCCGTGCTCTCGGCAGTCGACGGCTACGCCCACCCGACCTCCTCCGTCCCGATGGGCGGCCGCGACGACCCGTGGGCAGTGGTCGATGGGAGCGGGGCGGTGCGCGGGGTGGACGGCCTGAGCGTCGTCGATGCCTCGATCATGCCCGACATCGTCTCGGCGCCGACGAATGTGACCACGATCATGCTCGCCGAGGCGATCGGCCGGAGGTTCGGCTAGAGCCGTGCCCGATCGCGTTGCAATCGGGCACGGCTCTAAACCTTTGTCTTGACGCGCTCTTTTACGCCGAACCGGTATCCACTTCGGCGGAGAGCGCTCGAGCGCTCGGCCGGGGGACGGCCGAAGTCGGGACGCCGCCTTCGAGAAGCCGGGCCGCGCGCCTCGGCACGTCCGGCCCACCGCCTCCCCCGGCTTCACACGAGAACGGTCACAGACATGGCGCGCTCGACCTCGAAGCGTCTTGCCCCAACCCGCTCCCGCACGGGAGCGGGGGGCATGGCGCGGCTGCCTCGAACGAGGCGCCTTCCTGACCGTCGCGATACGGTCGGAAGCGGCGCCAGCCGCATGACCGTCCGCGCAGACCCTCGCAGAGGGTGCTTGCGCGGACGGCGTCCGCTACAATCGGCGCTTCCGGCAATGGAAAAGGGCGATCCAGGCATGGGCGACATCACGACGGTAGCAAAGGCCTTCTTCGACGCCTGCGAGACCGGCGGAGGCTGGGAGGCGTGCGCGCGCTACTGTGCCCCGCATGCGACCTTCTCCGCCCAGGCCGATGCCCTGGCCGGCGTGACCTCCCTGCAGGACTACACGGAGTGGATGAAGGGGCTCCTGACCTTCATCCCCGACGGTCGGTACGAGGTGCGTTCCTTCGCGACGGACGAGGAGCGCCGGAACGTGACGGCCTACGGGGTCTTCCACGGGACCCACACTGGCGAGGGCGGACCCTGCCCGCCCACGGGCAAATCCACGTCGACCGACTACGTGTATGTCATGCAGTTCGAGGGGGACCGCATCATCGGATTGACGAAGATCTGGAACGACGCCCGGGCCGTGAGAGAGCTCGGCTGGGCTTAGCCATCGCAGCGGCGAGCCTCGTCTTCCGCCGAACAGCGTGACGAGGCCGCCCGACAGATGCGCATCGCGCGGACGAGCTTTCTGGCCTGCCGCTTCTCGCAGGTCTCCGTGACGGCACGACCGGCGACCTTGACCATGAAGTGCCCATCAGCGGCCATCTCCTCGGTGACGTGAGACATGCCGGCGGTCTTCTGTCGTTCGGGGCTCGGATGTCGGGCGGCCCATCTCCGGGGCTGGGTCGGGTGCGGCAAGGGCCCGTGCGCGGGTGCCCAGGATTGCCTGGGATCGCAGTCAGACAGGCGGGTTCGCCCCGCAACCCGCCTCCCGCCTTCGTGATCCTGCGTCAGGAGCCTTCGCCTCACCGACCGGAGGCGCCGCCCTGGGCCGCGACTTCAGAAGCCGCCCGGGCGAGATCGCGTTCGAAGCGCGGGTCGTGGAACAGCGCCTCGGCGATGACGGCCGCGGCGATTTTGCCGGCTTCGAGGTCGGACGGGAAATGGGTGCCGGCGATCACGCGGTTCTCCCCGTAGGTCTCGGCGAACGCGAACAGCGCCTGGCGCTTCTCGGGCACGAGGCGCGACAGCACCGTGGCCGCGAGATACCCGAACGTGGCGTGGCCGCTCGGGTAGGACGTGCTGTCGGAGCGATGTCCGAACGTGGCGAGGTCCGGCTTCACCGTGTAGGGCCGCGGCCGCGCGATGGCGGCCTTCGCCGCCAGCACGGCGAGTTCCCCGTCCTGGAACACACTCTCGATCAGCGCCGCGGTGTCCGGCATCGTCTCCGCCGTGAAGGCCGGGCCGAGCACACCGGTGAAGCGGTCGAGGGTGCACGGCAGGTTCGCGGTGATGCGCCGCTCGTCGTCGGGCGTGCGGGCGCGGACCGCGGCCTCCACGGCCTGCATGTCCGCCTTGGCCGATTCCGAGCCGGCTTCGGGCGGGGGCGGCAGGACGCGCTGCAGCGCCATCGCCGCCGGGTCGACGTAGGTGCTGTGGAGCGTCGCGGCGGTGACGGGCAGGGCAAGGGAGAGGAGCACGGCCAGCGTCGCGGTGAGCCGCCGGCCGCCCCGGCCGGAAATCCGATCTTTCACCACCCCTCCTCAAGCCGTGCCAGGTCTCACCGCTCGCAGCCACGCCGCCGGGCCGCCCCGAGGCTTCTCCGGGGCTTCTCCGGGGCTTCTCCGGGATTGTCTCGGGCAGCAGCGTCACGAGCACCCCGAGCGCGACCGCCGCGACGGCGGCGCACGCGAGATAGGCGGCATCGAACCCCGCCTGCTGGACCAAGGTTCCGGCGATCACGAACGACAGCGAAGCGCCGGCGCCCTGCACGGTCCCGATCAGGCCGTGGGCGGCGTTGTACCGGCCGGTTCCTCGGGTGATGTCGGCTATGACCAGCGGCTTCACCGCGCTGAGCAGGCCGGCACCGACGCCGTCGAGGCACTGGACCGCGATCAGCCAGTACGGGTCGCGCCAGACGAGATAGAGCAAGGCGCGCACGGGCAGTGCGGCGAAGCCGATCACGAGCAAGGGCTTGCGGCCCCAGCGCTCGGCCCGGCGGCCGACGATGAGCCCCATCGGCACCATCACCCCCTGCGCGCCGACGATGCAGACGGAGACGATGACGGACGACCAGTCCGGGCGCGCCTGCCCGATCTCCTGGGCGACGAGGGTCAGCAGCGGCGCGTTGGCGAAATGGAAAAGCCCTACGCAGGCCGCGAAGACCATGAGCGGCCGGCAGGTCAGCAGGGTCCGCCACCGGGCCGGGGCTTGCTCCCCCTCGCCGCCGCCGCGGGCCCGGCGCGCGTCGATGGCATCGCGCGGGATGGAGTAGAGTGCCGCGGCCGAGACAATGGCGCAGGCCGGGACCAGGAGGAACACCGCGCGGTCCGGGAACAGCCAGCCGACGAGCCCGATCAGCACCGCGATGGCGACGTTCCCGGTCCGCTCCAGGGCGGCGTTGCGGCCGAAGCGGCGGGCGATCCGGTCGGATGGGAACAGGCCGAGCGTGAGCGTCGCGATAGCCGGGCTCAGCATGCCCCCGACGGCGGCCAGCACGCAGGAGGCCGCGAGCACGGGCCAGAAGTACGGGAAGAGCGCGACGAGGAGCGTGGCCAGCGAGAGCGCGACCAGGGCGCCGAGCAGGATCACGCGCTTGTCGCGCACCGCGTCGATGGCGGTCCCGATGGGCGTCTGCACCACGATGCCGACGATGCCCGACACTGTGCTGACCAGCCCGACCGAGGCATCATTCCAGCCGCGGTGCACGTAGAGGTAGACGTTGAGGTAGGGCTTGATCGCCCCGTTCACGTCGATGAGCAGGAGGTTGAGGAGGTCCAGGGACCTGGAGACGGATGGCCGTCGCGAAGCGGGCGGCCGCTCCCCCTCGCCGATGTCCTGCTCCATGCGGTCCGCTCCCCTTTCAGCCAACCTAGAGCGGCGCGGCACCGAACCGAGAGGTCGACGCAGATGCCGTGCAGCAGGTCGATGTCGGCCCGGCCGCCGTCCCGTGCCTCAACGGTGCGACGCGATCTCGCGGGGAACGCGGTGACCACGGCGGCCATGGACGGGGTTCCTCGACGCGGAAGAACCCAGGCCGTGCCGGTACGGCGACGCTCGGCGCCGGCTGCTGGTTCGGTCGGATCTTCACGATGATCGAGGGACCGCTACGGCCAGGGATGTCTGTTGCGGATCCGCCACAGCTGCTTGCCGGCTCACCATAGGCCAAGTCTCGGATCGCCGCCGCCGGGGATGCCTCGCATCGAACGCGTGACGGCCGCCGCGGTACCCCTGATGTCGCGCGGGCAATCAGCCGGCGCGGCCAGCCACCGCGCTTCGGTCCGGACTGCACGATGAGCGGGTCCTCGACGGGGCCGACGCGCGCGGAGCTTTCCCGTGCCCATCATGCCCAGGATCCACGACGCCCTCTCTGCCGGCGGCTTCGCCGGCTTCGTGGCGCGACAGGCGCGCGGTCTCGGGTGCTCCGGCCTGCCGGGTCTCGAACGCCTCCCTCGACCTTTCGGGCCCGGCGCGTGACCGACGAACCGCCGTCGTTCACCTCGCCTTCGGGCGAGGAGCCGCGCCCGACATCGCCCCAACCACCGGTAACCCTGACCACCGACCCGTCAAGCACCGGCTCGCGGGCTCAAGCCGGGAAGGCGCGCAGGAGGTCCTCCGCCCCGTAGGGCTTCTTCACCACCGGCACGGCGGCGAGGTCTTCCGGAATGCGGAAGCCGTCGCCGTAGCCGGTGGCGAACGCGTAGGGGATGCCCAGTTCGAACAGCCTGCGCGCGACGGCGATGCTGGTCTCGGAGCCCAGGTTGACGTCGAGCAGGGCCCGGGCCGGCGGCGCCGCGTCGATCAGCCGGAGCGCCTCGCGCGTCGACGAGGCCATGTCCACGTTCGTGGCGCCGAGCGACGTGAGCAACTCCTCGGCCTCCAGGGCGATGATCATGTTGTCCTCGACGACCAGCACGGACCCCGCGAGACCGCGCAGCGCCTCGGCGGGAGCCGCCCTGACAGCCTTCGGCGCGGCGCGTGAGGCGTTCTGGACGAAGGCCGGGGGGATGGTGAAGCGCGCCTCGACGCCCGCCAGTTCGTAGCGCACCTCCGCCTCGCCCTTGAGCTCGTACGGGATCGACCGCTCGATGATGGTCGTGCCGAAGCCGCGCCGGGTGGGCGCCCGCACGGCCGGGCCGCCGGTCTCGCGCCATCGGATCACCAAGTGGTCGAGGGCGTCCCGCTCCCAGCGCAGGTCGACCCGCCCGAGGCTGTCGCAGAGCGCGCCGTACTTGGCCGAGTTCGTCATCATCTCGTGGACGACCAGGGCGACGGTCGAGAACGCCTGCGGTTCCAGCAGGACGTCGGCGCCGTCGAGCACGACCCGGCCGGCCTTGGGTCCGAGGTAGGCGCCGGCCTCCAGCATGACGAGGTCGCGCAGGGATCCCGGTCCCCAGTTGCTCGAGGTGATCTGGTCGTGCGCCCGGGCGAGCGCCTGGATGCGGTCGCCGACCGTGCTCGCGAAGGCGCTGTCCGCCCCGTCCGCCGGCCGGCTCTGGGTCACCACCCCGCGGATCAGGTTCAGGATGTTGCGGACCCGGTGGTTGAGCTCGGCGATGAGGAGTTCCTGGCGCTCCTGCGCGACCTTGCGCTCCTTCTCGGCGGAGTCGGTGAGGCGCAGGATCACCTCGAGCAGGGTGATGCGCAGGGCCTCGGCGGTCCGCATCTCGACCTCGGCCCAGGGGAGCGAGCGCCCGTGCACGGTCTCGCGCCAGGCCTCGAAGCTCTTGCGCGGGGTCAGGCGGACGCCGTTCGGCCCCGGGGTCGCGGGCTTCACCGGGTTGCCCGCCCAGGTCACGGTCCGCGAGACCTCGCGCCGGAAGTAGACCAGAAAATCCCGGGGCGTGCGCGACACCGGGATGGCGAGCATGCCGGCCGCCCGCTCGGTGAAGTCGCGGCCCGGTTCGTGGACGCGCCCGATCTCGTCGGTCGCGTAGGCCTTGCTCGCGGCCGTGCGGTTGAGGAAGCGCACCAGGCCGGCGAACTCCTCCGCGGTCGGGGTCGAGCCCTGGAGCGTGATCTCGCCGTTCACCCACAGGCCGATGCCGTCGCAGGGCAGGATCGCCGCCAGGTCGTCGAGGAAGTCGGAGAGGCTTTCCAGGTTGGTGCCGCCGGTGGCCAGCGCGCCCAGCAGGCGGTTGTGCAACTCGCGCGAACGGACCTCGCGCTCGGCGTCGGCCTGCCGCTCGCGGGCCTCCAGCAGCCAGGAGAACATCTGGCCGAACAGCTCGGCGCCGGTCCGGCGCTCGAGCGAGATGTGGCGCGGCTCGGTGTGGTGGCAGGCGAACAGGCCCCACAGGCGACCGTCGCGCAGGATGGACACGGACAGCGAGGCCGCCACGCCCATGTTGCGCAGGTATTCGAGGTGGATCGGCGAGACCGTCCGCAGGGTCGACAGCGACAGGTCGAGGGGCTGGCCGGCCGGATCGCGCGGGGGCAGCACGGCGGCGCCGGTGTCGTCGACGTCGGCGATGATGCGCAGCCAGTTGCGCGCGTAGAGGGTGCGGGCCTGTTTGGGGATGTCGGAGGCCGGGTAGTGCAGCCCCAGGTAGGGAGCGAGGCCGGACCGGGCCGCCTCGGCGATGACCTCGCCCGAATGGTCCGCGGCGAAGCGGTAGACCATAACCCGGTCGAACCCGGTCAACGCCCGCATCTGGCGGGCGGCCTCGCGGCAGAGGGGGTCGAACCCCACGGTCTGCTGGAGACGGGTGACCATGCTGCGCACGAGGTTGCCGGCGCTGAGGTGTTCGGTGGCGCTCGGCTCGGCCTCGATGACGATGGTGTCCCCGGACCGGTGGAGGGCCACGTCGAACGGCTCGCCGCCCGGCACGAGCCGGAGGCCGAAGACCCGGTCGACGGCGTCGGGCCCGCGCAGGGTCTGCAGGTGCCCGCGCAGGGTGTGAATGGCCTCGCGGTCGAGGACGGCATCGAGGGGCAGGCCGAGAAGTGCCGCCGCACCCTGGCCGAGCCAGGTCGCGACGTTGTCCGAGGCGCGGGTGACGATCCAGTCCGGGGAGACCCCGATGAGGAAGCCGAACCCCTGCACCGCGCCGAGGATGTGGATGGGCTCGCGGTCGCAGGACGAGAGGTCGATCTCCGGCGTCGGTCGCGACGCGTTCAACTGGTCCATGGGCCCACGATGCTGCGCGCAGGCAAGGGTCCGGCTGCGGTTCGGATATTGTCTTCGCAGATCAACGCGGCACGGCGCGCGGGCGTTGCAGGACCGGCCTATGCCAGGATCCACGATCCTTTCCTTCGACGCGTTGCCGCGACCTCGGGATGCCCGGAGCGTGGAACCGCCCCGGGCGGCCGGATCAAACTTTGCCGGTGACCTTGTCGGCGACGTGCTTGGCGCCGTCCTTGACGTTCCCGGTCGTCTTCTGGGCTTCGCCCTTCAGTTCCTGCGCCTTACCCTCGGCCTTCAGCTTGTCGTTGCCAGTCGCGCTGCCGATGCCCTGCTTCACGTTGCCGACGGCCTCATTGGCCAGGCCCTTGATCGTGTCGGTGGTGCTGCTCCTGGCGGTTCTCCTTCGCGACCAGGCCTTCGCGACCAGGCCTTCGCGACCAGGGCGGCCACGGGGATCGGGAACGGCTCTCGCCCGGGCGCCGTTCCGCGCGGCCGGTCACGGTCACGGGAGGGTCCTGACGCGTGCCCAGCGGGTGCACGGATCGACGCGACGGCCAAGTCTCGACTGCCCGGTGGGGAAGGGCGCTCCGCGCGAGTGGGATCCGCTAGGGATGTGCCTTCGCCCTCGTGCGCGCGCCTGTTCATTGCGGCTCCTTCGGACGCGACCACGCCCATGTCAGCCGGTGCCGAAGCCGGCGTACCCGCCTGGACGCCACCCGGACGGAGCAATCCGACGCGCATGCCGGGTGACAACATCCCGCCTCCGGGTCGCAGGCAGCACGACGGCACCGGCGCGGCGTGGTTCTCGGAGTCAGTACCTACGCTGACGATCTGGCGACCCGGGCAGTCAGGTCTCGCAGAGAATGCTGTCGAAGCAGGATGCGACGGTTCGGTCGATCACATTTCTTCCGACGGAGCTCTTCGCAAGCGAGCCGGGAAGCAGTCGTTCCTCCGCTCAAGCTCGAATCACACGCCGTCGTGAAGATCGGAAGCGCCGAGTGGGCATTCCTTCTGCTGTTGGCCGAGCCAGTTTCTGCGGGGAGAAATCAAAACTCGACGTGCAGAAAATCGCTGTCAATTCAGCGACTTAGATCGTGTTGAGCGGTACTGGCGGAGACGGAGGGATTCGAACCCTCGATACCCATTTCTGGGTATGCTCATTTAGCAAACGAGTGCCTTCAGCCGCTCGGCCACGTCTCCAGAGCTGTGGCTCTAGAAGGTCGGATCCGGCGGGTCAACCCGATCCTGGCGGGCGGCGGCCACGCGGCGGCGCTCGACGTGCTTGGCGACGCGCAGATGCCGCGAGATCGCGTAGTTCATCGCCGTCAGGAAGCCGTAGGTGCCCCGCACGAAGTGGCGGCGGCCGAGATAGGCCTTCAGGAAATTGCCCGGCAGCTCGACGAACACCCGCCAGGTCGGGATCACCACGCCCCGCGACTCCAAGTCGTCCGCCTGCTGGTCGGAGTAGCGGTTCAGCTTGTCGAGCTGGTCGCCGAGCGAGCGCACCGAGAAATGGTGGATCACGCCCCGGAGCCGGCCCGGCTTCACCCCCGGTTCCAGCGCCACCCGGTCGTGGACCGGCGAGGCGGCGTAGCGGCCCTTGTCCTTCCGGTAGAGCCGGACCGGCGTCAGCATGTAGGCGAGCGGGTGCGGCCGGCCCTCGCCGGGGAAGATCTCGGCGATGCCGATCCGCCACGCCGGCCGGCGCGGCTCGCCCGCGGCCCAGAGGCCCCGGATCTCCCGGGCCAGCTCCGGCGGCACCACCTCGTCGGCGTCGAGGTTCAGGAGCCAGACGTGCCGGCACTGCTCCTCTGCGAAGCGCTTCTGCGGGCCGTAGCCCGGCCAGGGATGGTGCAGCACCCGCGCGCCCAGCGACTCCGCCAGGGCCTGCGTGCCGTCGGTGGACCCGGAATCGACCACCACGAGGTCGTCGGTCAGGCCGCGGACCGCCCGAAGCGTCGCGCCGATCCGGTCCACCTCGTTGTGGGCGATGATGAAGACCGACAGCGGCAGGGGCCCGTCGGGTCCCGGGAGCGGCCTGGGGGCGGCGGCGCCCTCCGGAGCGCGGCTCACGCCAGCCAGTCCGGCACCCGGTCGAGGGCGATCAGGGCGTCGACGTCGAGGCGCGGGCGGACCACCGCCGCGCGGTCGCCCCGCACCAGAACCTCCGGCACCAGCGGCCGGGTGTTGTAGGTGCAGGACTGCACCGCCCCGTAGGCGCCGGCGCTCATCACGGCGATCAGGTCGCCGGGCCTCACCTCCGGCATCTCGCGGTTGAGGGCGAGGTAGTCGCCGCTCTCGCAGACCGGGCCGACCACATCGGCGACGAGGCGCGGCGTCTCGGGACCCGGCTCGATGACCGGCCGCAGGCCGTGATAGGCCTCGTACAGGGTCGGGCGGATCAGGTCGTTCATCGCCGCGTCGACGATCACGAAGGTCCGCCCCTCGCTGTGCTTCACGTAGAGCACGCGCGTCAGCAGGATCCCGGCATTGCCGACGATCATCCGGCCGATCTCGAAGACCGGCCGCAGGCCGAGGGGGGCGAAATGCGGCCGCAGGGTCGCCGCCAGCGCGGCCGGGTCCGGCGGCGGCGCGTTGTCGTCGCGGTAGGGGATGCCGAGGCCGCCGCCGAAATCGATGTGGCGCAGGGGATGGCCGGCCGCCAGCAACTCCCGGGCGAGGCCGGCGAGCAGCCGGGCCGCGTCGGCGAAGGGCGCCAGATCGGTGATCTGGCTGCCGATATGCATGTCGACGCCGTGCACCGCGATCCCCGGCAGGGCGGCCGCAGCGGCGTAGACAGCCGGCGCCCGGGTGATCGGGATGCCGAACTTGTTCTCGTACTTGCCGGTGGAGATCTTGGCGTGCGTGCCGGCGTCCACGTCGGGGTTCACCCGGACTGAGACCGGCGCGCGGAGGCCGAGGCCCACCGCCACCTCGGACAGGACCGCGAGTTCCGGCTCACTCTCCACGTTGAAGCAGAAGATGCCGGCCCTCAGCGCGGCCTCCATCTCGGCGCGGGTCTTGCCGACTCCCGAGAACACGATCTTGCCGGGGTCCACGCCGGCCGCCAGGGCCCGCTGCAGCTCGCCGCCGGAGACGATGTCCATCCCGGCGCCCCGGGCCGCGAGGGTCCGCAGGACGGCCTGGTTCGAGTTCGCCTTCATGGCGAAGCAGACCAGCGCGTCGTCGGCCGCGAACGCCTCCGCGAAGACGCGGAAGTGCCGCTCCAGCGTGGCGGTGCTGTAGCAGTAGAACGGTGTGCCGACCTCCGCGGCGAGGCCGGTCAGGTCGACATCCTCGGCGTGCAGGCGGCCGTCGCGATAGTGGAAATGGTGCATCTCGGCCGTGTCTCGTCGCCGTGTCTCGTCCCGCCGGAGCGCGGGCTGTTTCCCGTGAAACACCCCGCCGCAGGCCGCGGCGGGCGCGCGCCGGTGGCGGGGTCCGACCGAGTCCGAGCGGGGTCACCGGGCGCGCGGCACCGCGACGGCGTTCCGGCCTCCGCCCTCTACAGCAGCGGATCCAGAATGAAAGGCTCCATCGGCACCCGGTAGCCGCGCCGCGCGCCGCGGCTGGTCTCGACCGGCGCCTCGGTGCCGCCCGGCGGGACCGCCGCCGCGGAGAGCTCGTCGCCGGCGCGCACCGAGGCCGGGTCCGGCTCCGGGGCGCCGCCGCCGAGGCCGACCGAGACCGGCAGCGTCCGCCGCCCGGTCGGCGCGTCCGCACCGGCCTGCGCACCCGCCCGCGGGGCCGCCGTCTGGGGCGGCTCCAGCGCACCCCGCCGCCCGCAGGCGGAAGCCGCCAGGGCCACGAGGCCGGACACGGCGAGGAGTTTCAGGGCGGGTTTCGACAACATCGCGCGAGGGTCCGGCGGGCTCGGCACCGGCACGCGAGGGCCGGCGGGAGCGCTACCTTAGCTGTTGCCGCGTCCCGGCGCGAGCGCCCGTCCGCCACAGGCCGGCCGCGGCGCATGGTTGGGGCCCGCTCTCGCGGCTCCCGGCCCGGCCTCGACAGCCGGAAGGCGTCAGCCCCGCCGCTCCTTGCCGCCCTGCGAGCCCTGCCGGTTCTTGGCGGGGGCGTTCTGCTGCTGCTCGGCCTCGTAGGCGTCGATCGCCCGGCGGCAGTTCTCGCTGAGCTTCTTCCAGTTCTTCTGGAAGCAGGCATCGGTGGCCGGATCGTCGGGGGCCAGGTTGCCGCAATAGGTCAGGTAGTCCCCGGTGCAGTACTTCTTCAGGGTCTCGTTGCCGCGCTTCGTCTGCTGCGCGGCTGCCGGCAGCGTCAGGGCAACGGCCGCCGCGACGGCGAGGACGATCGGCTTCAGGCGCATGGGTATCCGTACCATCTGTCGAAGTTGTGAATGCAGGACGCGTCGGCGATGCGATGATGCCTTTGCGTGGTCGAAACAAGGCAGTCATCGCAGGTTTTCGGTTGCGTTCCGGTCGCCGAACCCCGTTTCGGGGGTGGATCGGCTCAGACCCGCTCGGGTTCCGGCATCGCCGCCGCGGTCCGCGGCATCCGGCCCGGGGCCGTGAGGGCCTCGGCGACCTCGACGATTCGCCGGCGGAGATCGGCGTTCTCGCGCTCGATGCCGGCCTGCCGGTCCGGCGACAGGTTTCCGGCCCGGTCGTGGCGCTCGTTCTGGCGGTCGGCCACGGTCAGGGCCAGAGCTTCCTCGGCCGCCTTCAGGCTCGCGCGCAGGTCGTCGCGCTCGGCCGCCAGCGCGGCGGCGTCCGGTGCCGGCGCCGCGCCCTGCCGGAGCGCCAGGAGACTGTCGAGCAGGTCGGCATGGGCGTCCTCGAGAGCCTGGAGCGTGGCGAGGCTCGCGCTCCCGTCCTCCCGCGCCAGCGTCAGCTCGGTCTCCAGCTCCCGGGTCTTGGCCTGGGCCTGGGCGATCTCGGCGTCGCGGGCAGCGACGTCGCGCGCCAAGGCGGCGACCCGCATCGTCCCGGCCCCGATCGCCGCCATGTCGGCCTGCCGCCGCGCCTCGACGGTCTCGACCCGGCGCTCCAACCGGCGCTGCTGCACGGCAAACTGCGCGCGCAGGAAGTCGCGCTCGGCGGCGATCTCAGCCGGCGACAGGGGCAGGCGCGCCTCGGCCCGCCGACGCTCCAGGCGCGCGGCGCGGGCATTGAGGGCCGGCAGAAGCAGCAGGCCGCACAGGCTCGCCGCCAGGAAGCCCAGCGCGAAGATCATCACCGTTTCGATCACGAGGGTGCAGCCCGCGCATCCGGCCGGAAAACCCGACCCAACTCCACTCTAGCCCAGGTTGGTCGCGAGGGTGAAATCCCGCGGGGCCGGTCAATCAGAACGCGTTCCGACGCCGTCCCGGATCGAGACCGGATCTGGCCGGATCAGAACGGGTTCCAGGTCGGCTCACGGGTGAACTTCAGATAGCCGACATTGATCCCGAGCCGCGCGCCGACGCCGCTGCGGATCGGCACGACGATGACCCGGTCGTTGACCACCGCGGTCATCCCGAAGCCGCCCACCAAGTAGGCGGAGCCGTCGACGCCGGCGAAGCGGCGGTACAGGTCGCGCACGTTGGGCAGGTTGTAGACCAGCATCATGGTGCGGGCGCCGTCGCCGCCGACATCGAAGCCGAGGGACGGGCCCTGCCAGTAGATGCGCCGCTTGCCGGCGTTGCGGGTGTAGAGCGTGCCCTCGCCGTAGCGGACGCCCGCCACCACGGCGCCGCCCCCCTCCTGGCCGAGGATGTAGCCGTTGGGCTCGCCCCAGCGCCGGCCTGCCTCCTCGACGGTGAGCGCGAGGCCGCGCGACACCGTGCCGAAGAACCGGTGGCCGGATTCCACGATCTCGCCGGGACGGAAGGTCTCGGGCGTGTCGAGATCCTCGCCGGCCGCGCGGGCCGCGCCCGCGGCGCCGAGGAGGGAGCCGCAGAGGGGCGCACCCAGCGCCAGGCCGAGGCCCGCGCGCAGGAGGGTGCGGCGGTCGGTGCCGCGATCGTCTCGTGCCGTCATCGTTGCCTCCTCGCCCGGTTCGATTAACGGTTCGTGCGATGGACCTGTGCCGCTCTGTCCCGCCGGGCCGGCAGAGGCCGCGCCGGGCGGATGAGTCGGACCAGCTTCTGAGGGAATCCGCAAGATGTGGTTAACGCGTCCTGACCCCGCAGTCCGCATGGCCGGGCGGTCGGGCGCGCGCGTCCCGCGGGCGGCGCTCACGCTCGCGCGGGCGGTGGGGCTGTCAGCCGCGCTGTCAGCCGCGCTGGCGGCCCTGCCGGCGGTCGCCCCCGGCCGCGCCGCCGCGGAGGAGGGCCTGACGGCCCGGACGCGGATCGAGCTGCTGACGCTCAACGGCTTCGACCCGGTCAGCTACTTTCTGGAGGGCGGGCCGCAGGCCGGTCTGGCCCGGTTCGAGCTGTCCTGGGGCGGCCAGGTCTGGCGCTTCTCCAGCGGCGCCAACCGCGCGGCATTCCGGGACGACCCGCCCGCCTACGCGCCGCGTCTCGGGGGCTACGACGCCGCCGGGATCCTGGATGGCCGGCTGGTGGACGCCGATCCCCTGGTCTTCGCGGTGATCGACGAGCGCCTCTACCTGTTCCGGGATGCCGGGCGCCGCGCCCGGTTCCTGGCGGAGCCCGGCCTGGCCCGGCAGGCGGAGGCGGCCTGGCCGGCCGTGCGCCGCCTGCAGGATGTCCCGCCCGACGCCTCGCTCGACGCCTCGCCCAACGTGCCGCCTACGGATGCGCCGCGCTGAGCGCCGCCGCCGGCCGGTCGCTCGCGCGGGCCGGCAGGGCGAGCCGCGGGGCCAGGGCGGGGTCCCCGAGGGCCGCGAAGGGACCGTTGCGGTGATCAGGTCCGTGCTGGCCGTAGCGGATCGGGCCGCCGCCCGGCACCACCACGCAGCCGCCCGCCGCCGCGACGATGTGGTCGCCCGCGGCCGTGTCCCATTCCATGGTCGGGCCGCAGCGGACGTAGATGTCGGCCTCGCCTGCGGCAATCAGCCCGAACTTCAGGGCGGACCCGACCTGGCGCGTCTCCACCACCGGCAGCGCCGCCAGGCAGGTGGCGGTCTCGGGATCGCCGTGCCGCCGGCTGCCCAGGGCGACGAGGCCCGTCCCCGGCGCCGCCCGCGCGCGGACCGGCCGCCCGGCCCCCGGCCGGCCCGCGATCACGGGGCCCTCCAGGGTCGCGGGTCCGGCCCACCAGACGCGGCCGAGGCCGGGGGCGGCCAGCGCGGCCGCCACCGGGCGGGCGCCCGACACCAGCGCGATGTTGACCGAGTAGTCCGGCGTCCCGGCGAGGAAGTCGCGGGTGCCGTCGAGGGGATCGACGAGGAAGAAGAGGTCGGCGGTGCGGGTCGCGTCGCTCTGGGCGCGCTCCTCGGCCACGACCGCGATCCCGGGGAAGCGCCCGGCGAGGGCCTCGACGATCAGGTCCTCGGCCTCGACGTCGGCGGCGCTGGAGGGCGAGCCGTCCGGCTTCAGGGCGTGGGGGCAGGGGCCCCGGTGGTAGCGGCGCAGGATCTCCCCCGCCGCGCAGGCGATCTCGGCGAGCGCCGCGGCGATCCGCTCACGCTCCGGTCCCGAGATCGTCGCCGCGCCCGTCATGATGCCTCCCGACACCGCCCTGAATGCCCGAGCGGGGGGGGAATGTCGACGGCCACCGGCCGGAGCGCGCCTCATCGGCGCTCCGGCGGCTCCCGCGCGGCGGCCGGCGTCCGCGCCGGCAGCCGCACCGTCCGCCGGATCCGCGCCAGCAGGGCCTGGCTCCGGCGGCGGTGACGGCGCAGCTCCGCCGCGAGGCCGCGCGCGTCCGGGAGGCCCACGGCCTTGGCGATCTGCCGGCACGCGGTCTCGGACGGTTCCGCGGCGGGATCGGTCATCACGAGCCGCTGCCACTGGTAGACGGCGTCGAGGAAGCCGTAGGTCTCGGCGAGGGCCTCGCCCGCCGCCGCGGGCAGGAGGCCGCGCGCCGCCGCCTCGCGGAAGAGCGACTCCGCGCCGAGGCCGATGCAGCCGGGCCAGTCGCGTGCCTGGCTGAGCACGATGGCCTGGGCGAGGAAGTCGAGGTCGAACAGCGCGCCGGGGGCGAGCTTCAGGTCGTAGGGGCCGGCATGGCCCCGCTCCCGCGCGACCAGGGCCCGCATCGCGCCCGCCTCGGCGCAGACGGCGGAGGTCTCGCGCGGCTGCCGGAGGATCCCGGCGATCGCGGCCGTCACGTCGGTCGCCAGGGTGGCGTCGCCGGCGACGACCCGGGCGCGGGCGAGGGCCATGTGCTCCCAGAGCTCCGCCTCGCCACCGTGATAGGCCGCGAAGCCGCTGAGCTGAACGGCGGGCGGGCTGTGGCTGCCGTAGGGCCGCAGCCGCAGGTCGACCGCGTAGAGCCGGCCGCGCCGCGTGGCCGTGGTGAGCGCCGCGAACACGCGCTGCGCCAGCCGGTTGTAGGCCACCACGGCGTCAAGGGGCCGCCGTCCGTCGCTGGTGCGGTTCTCCGGGTCGAAATCGTACAGGAACACGAGGTCGAGGTCGGATTCCGCGCTGAGCTGGCGGGATCCGAGGCGGCCGAGCGCCAGGATGCAGCAGCGCCCCGCCGGTACCGCGCCGTGGTCCAGGGCGAACCGGCGCTCCTCCGCCTCCAGGCTCAGCGCCACCGTGGCTTCGGCGATCGCCGCGTAGGCCTCCCCGGCCTGGCGCGGGGTGAGGATGCCCGACAGCAGGCGGGCGCCCGTAACGAAGGCCATCTGCCGGGTGGCGTCCCGGCAGCGGTCGAGGCTCTCCTCGTGGCTCGCCGGCTGGCCCAGGAGCGACCGGTACTGCGCGCGGACCTCGTCGGGATCCGTGGTTGGCGTCACGAAATCGGCGTCGAGCATGGTGTCGAGGACGTGCGGGCTCAGGCCGACCGTGTCGGCGAGGCGCGGCGCCGTCCCCAGGATGTCGGCGAACAGCAGGCGCAGGCGCTCGTGCGAGCGCAGGATGGCGAGGAGTTCGGCCACCGCGGGCATCCGCGCGAAGGCCCGGTCGAGGGCGAGGAGCGCCGCGTCGGGGTCGGCGGTGCCGCCGAGCGCGCGCAGCAGCGCCGGGAGCATCTCGGCGAGGATCTCCCGGGCCCGGCCGGTCCGCAGGGCCGGGCGGCGCCCGAGATGCCAGCCCTGCACGGTCTCCCAGGCCAGGGGCGGATCCCGGAACCCGAAGGCGCCGAGCCGCGCCAGGGTCTCGGGATCCGGCTCGCTCTCGCCGAAGACCAAGGCGGTGCCGTCGGCGCCGGCCTCCGGCTCCGCCTCGAACAGCAGGGCGTAGTGCGCCTGGACCCGGCCGGCATGGTGGAGCAGGGCCGCCTCGAAGGCCGGCAGGTCGGGGAAGCCCGCGAACAGGGCGAGCGCGGTCAGCGCCTCGGTCCCGGTGGGCAGGCGCTGGGTCTGCTCGTCCCGGATCATCTGGATCCGGTGCTCGAGGGTGCGCAGGAACGCGTAGGCCGCGGAGAGCTCGTCCCGGGCCCGCCCGTCGATCCAGCCCTCCGCGACGAGCTCGCCGAGCATCGCCACGGTCCGGCGGCCCCGCAGGGCCGGCTTGCGGCCGCCGAAGACGAGCTGCTGAGTCTGGACGAAGAACTCGATCTCCCGGATGCCGCCGCGGCCGATCTTGATGTCGTGGCCGCCGACCGCGATGGTCTCGTGGCCGCGGACCATGTGGATCTGCCGCTTCAGGGCGTGGATCTCGGCGATGGCCGGGAAGTCGAAGTGCCGGCGCCAGATGAACGGCGAGAGTTCCGCCAGGAAGGCCTCGCCGGCCGGGATGTCGCCAGCGATCGGCCGGGCCTTGATGAAGGCCGCGCGCTCCCAGTTCTGGCCGAGCGTCTGGTAGTAATCGAAGGCGAAGCCGGTGGAGAGCGCCACCGCGGTCGAGCCCGGGTCTGGCCGCAACCGGTAGTCGATGCGGTGGACGTAGCCGTCGGCGGTCCGGTCGGCCAGGAGCTTCACCAGCCCCTGCGCCAGCTTGACGAGGAAGGGCTTCGGATCGCCGCCGGTCGCCGCGGCAGCGGGCTCGGCCTCGTAGAAGACGACGAGGTCGATGTCGCTGGAGTAGTTCAGCTCGCAGCCCCCGAGCTTGCCCAGGCCCAGGACGATCAGGCCCGAGCCGTCCTGCGGCGCCTCCGGATCCCTGGGCCGGTACCGCCCGGCCGCCATCCCCTGCCGGAGGAGCGCCTCGACCGCCCCGCTCACCGAGGCGTCGGCGAAGGCCGACAGGGCGCCGGTCACCGCGTCGAGGTCCCAGCAGCCGCCGAGATCCGCCAGGGCGACCAGGAGGGCGTGGGCCTCCCGGTTGGCGCGCAATTGCCGGCCGATCTCGGCGAGGTCGGGACTCGTCCCGCAGGCGGCGCCGACGGCGCGCTGCCGCGCGATGATGTCCCGGCTCGCCGCGTCCGGCGGCTGATCCAGCAGGGCGACGAGCCGCTCGGGCGACCGGGTGGCCGCCCGCCACAGGAAGGGGGAATGATCCGCCAGGCCCAGGAGCAGCTCCCGGCAGGGCGGTGTCAGGAAGCCGGCCGGCAGCGCCGGCGCGAGCTCGGCGAGCCGGGCCCCCGCGGCGTCCGGGTCGGCGAGCCCGAGCCGGGGGCGCAGGCGCGCGCGCAGCGTCTCGGCTGGCTCGGCGGCCGCTCCCTTCGCCGGTCCGTTCGGGAGACCGGTCTCATCTCTCATGCCGCATCCTCCCTGGCGCGACGGGGCCGGCATCGTAGCCGACCGGGCCGCCCGTGTCCGGTCCGGCGCGCACGGCTTGCGGCGCCCGCCGCGCGTTCACGATGCGGCCAGGACCGGGCAGCGGCGACGCGTTCGCGGCCGCGCGGGCCCGGAATCGGGGGCCGTCCCGGCCTTCCGTCCGATCCGGTAACGCTTTTCAAAGCCGACCGTGGCGTCTATCCGTGCGGACCGGTCGTCGCCCCCGGTCCGGCCCGCGGGCCGCGCGGGATCCCTTCGGGCGACTCGATCGCCGCAGGGGCGGCCGAGGACCGGGCGGCCGAGAACCGGGCGGCCGGGAACCGGCAGCCCCAATCGGGGCCCCGGCCCGCAGACGTCCGCACCTCAGATCCGCCCGCCCGGAGCGCACCATGTCCTCCCCGACCTCGCCCACCCTGAACCTCGACGGCCTCGACCTCGCCGCCCTGCTCTGCTCCCGCGTCTGCCACGACGTGATCAGCCCCGTCGGCGCGATCGTGAACGGGCTCGAGGTCCTGGAGGACGACCAGGACGAATCGATGCGGACCTTCGCCCTGGAGCTGATCGGGAAGAGCGCCCGTCAGGCCTCGGCGCGGCTGAAATTCGCCCGCATCGCCTTCGGGGCCGCCGGCTCGGCCGGCGCCTCGATCGACCTCGCCGACGCCGAGAGCGTCGCCAAGGGCATGTTCTCCGACGACAAGACCAAGCTGACCTGGAGCGCCCCGCAGGCGCTGTTCCCGAAGAACAAGGTCAAGCTCCTGCTCAATCTCGTGATGGTCGCCACCTCGGCGATTCCCCGGGGCGGCCTGATCGACGTCGTCGTCTCCGGCGACGGCGAGGCGCCCACGCTGGTGCTGAAGGCCAAGGGCTCGCATGCCCGCATCCCGCCCCACGTCGAGGAGCTGATGGCCGGCAGCCCCGAGAGCGGCACCGTCGATGCCCACGGCATCCTGCCGTTCTACGCGGGCCTCGTGGCCCGGGCCGCCGCCATGGATGTCCGCTTCGCTATCGAGGGCGATGAAGTGACTATCACCGCCACGCCCGCAGTGATCGACGCGCCCGAAGATCGCGATGGAGAGGCTTCGGACACGGCGCTGGCGTGAAACTCTGAAAAAGGTGCCGCGCGGGGCCGGGATGGAAACGCTTCCCTAACCCCGCGCGAGTAAGTAGGTTGCGCGAGACCTTCTCCGCGTAACGAGTAGCGCCTATGGACGACCTGCTTCGCGAGTTTCTGACCGAGAGCGGGGAGCATCTCGACACGGTCGATGCAGAATTGGTTCGATTCGAACAGGATCCGAACAACGAGACTATTCTGCGGAACATTTTCCGACTCGTGCACACGATCAAGGGAACCTGCGGGTTCCTCGGACTCCCGCGGCTGGAAGCTCTGGCGCACGCCGCCGAGACCTTGATGGGTCGCTTCCGCGACGGGCTGCCCGCCACGTCGGATTCCGTCACCCTGATCCTGCTGACGCTGGACCGGCTGAAGGCGATCCTGGCCGATCTGGAGGCCACCGGCACGGAGCCCGCGGGCTCGGACGACGACCTCATCTCCGCCCTGGAGCGCATGGCCGAGGGCTCGCCGGAGCCGGAGGCCGCCGCCCCGCCGCCGCCCGAGCCGGTCCTGCCCGATCCGGTGGTCCGCGAGCTGAAGCCCGGCGAGGTCTCCCTGGACGACCTGGAGGCCGCCTTCCTGGCCGCTCCCGGTCCGGACGAATCGGACTTCCTCCCGCCGCCGGCCCCCGTGGCCGCGATGCCCGCCCCCGCCCCTGCGGCCGCCGTCGCCCCCGCCCCGGCGCCCGCGCCCGCCGTCAGCGCGGCGCCCAAGGCCGAGAAGACGCCCGAGCCCGTCGAGGCCGAGAAGACCGAGAAGGCCGAGCCGGCGCGCGCCGAGAAGGTCGAGGGCGCCGAGGGCGAGACGACCGCCGCCGCCAAGAACCAGACCATCCGGGTGAACGTCGACACGCTCGAGCACCTGATGACGATGGTCTCCGAGCTGGTGCTGACCCGCAATCAGCTCCTCGAGATCGCCCGCCGGCACGAGGATTCGAGCTACAAGGTCCCGCTGCAGCGCCTGTCGCACGTCACCGCCGAGCTGCAGGAGGGCGTCATGAAGACGCGCATGCAGCCGATCGGCAACGCGTGGCAGAAGCTGCCGCGCGTGGTGCGCGACCTCTCGGCCGAACTCGGCAAGCAGATCGACCTCGTGATGGTCGGCAACGAGACCGAGCTCGACCGGCAGGTCTTGGAGGTCATCAAGGACCCGCTGACCCACATGGTCCGCAACTCGGCGGATCACGGCCTCGAATCGACCGCCGAGCGCGTGGCGGCGGGCAAGCCCGCCCGCGGAACGATCCGCCTCGCCGCCTACCACGAGGGCGGCACGATCACGATCGAGATCGCCGACGACGGCAAGGGCCTAAACCTCGCGGCCATCCGCAAGAAGGCCGCGGAGCGCGGGCTCGCCTCCCAGGCCGATATCGAGCGGATGACCGACGCCCAGGTCGCCAAGTTCATCTTCCACGCCGGCTTCTCGACGGCGGCGGCGGTGACCTCGGTCTCGGGCCGCGGCGTCGGCATGGACGTGGTCAAGACCAACATCGAGACCATCGGCGGCCTGATCGACATCGCCACCACGGCGGGTCGCGGCACCACCTTCACCATCAAGATCCCGCTGACGCTGGCGATCGTGGCCGCCCTGATCGTCCGGGCCGGCGAGCACCGCTTCGCCCTGCCGCAGGTGGCGGTGCTGGAGCTGGTCCGGGTCGATGCCGGGGCGCAGCGGGTCGAGCACATCAACGGCGCGCCGGTGCTGCGCCTGCGCGAGCGGCTGCTGCCGATCGTCTCGCTCACCGGCCTGCTCGGCCAGACGAGCCCGGGCGCGGAGACGGATCAGGCCGGCTTCGTGGTGGTCGCCCAGGTCGGGCGCGAGCGCTTCGGCATCCTCGTCGACGAGGTCTTCCACACGGAGGAGATCGTCGTGAAGCCGATGTCGGTGAAGCTGCGGCACATCCCGATGTTTGCCGGCAACACGATCCTCGGCGACGGCGCCGTGGTGCTGATCGTCGATCCGAACGGCGTGGCCCGTCAGGTAGCGCAGGGCGTCCAGGGCAGCGGCGGCCACATCGACGCCGACGCCGACGAGGCGGTCGAGATGGCCGACACCAAGACCACGCTCCTGGTGTTCAAGGGCGGCCAGGGCAGCTTCAAGGCGGTGCCGCTGTCGCTGGTCACCCGCCTCGAGGAGATCGAGTGCGCCAAGGTCGAGTGGCTCGGCGGCCGCGCGCTGATCCAGTACCGCGGGCGCCTGATGCCCCTGGTCCCGGCCGACGCGGCGATCACCATCAAGTCGGAGGGGACGCAGGCCCTGGTGGTGTTCTCCGACGGCGAGCGCGCCATGGGCCTCGTGGTCGACGAGATCGTCGACATCGTCGAGGAGCGCCTCGACATCGAGATCGCGGCGGACCGGTCGGACCTGATCGGCTCGGCGGTGCTGCGGGGCCGGGCGACCGACATCATCAACATCGCCCACTTCCTGCCGCTGGCCTACGACGACTGGGCGCGCGGTCTGAAGCGGCCCGAGCAGATCTCCACGGTCCTGCTGGTCGACGACTCGGCCTTCTTCCGCGACATGCTGAGCCCGGTGCTGAAGGCCGCGGGCTACCAGGTGGTCACGGCGTCGAGCGCCGAGACGGCCCTGTCGACCCTCCAGTCCGATCCGCAGATCGAGGTGGTGGTCACCGACCTGGAGATGCCGGGCCGCAGCGGCTTCGACCTCGTCGCCGCCATGCGGCGGGCCGAGCCGCGCCTCGCCGG
Source organism: Methylobacterium sp. 275MFSha3.1 (assembly GCF_900108435.1). Lineage (NCBI taxonomy): Bacteria > Pseudomonadati > Pseudomonadota > Alphaproteobacteria > Hyphomicrobiales > Methylobacteriaceae > Methylobacterium > Methylobacterium sp. 275MFSha3.1. The sequence goes on from NZ_FNWP01000026.1 coordinate 49,055, forward strand.
GCTCCCGGTGATCGGCCTCACCGGCGCGATCGGCGCCGACGCGGTGGAGAAGGCGCGGGCGCTGGCGATCAGCGACTTGGTGGCGAAGTTCGACCGCAGCGGCCTGATCTCGGCGCTGGCCGAGATCGGCGCCGCCACGGTGTCGAAAGCCGCCTGAGCCGCCGCGCCGCCCGCCCCGGGCGATCGACCCCGGCCGATCGCTCCAAGCCGATCGACCCAGGCCGATCGACCCAAGCCGATCGACCCAGGCCGATCGCGACGATCGCGACGAACGAATCCGGAGAGTTCCGATGCAGGCTGCCAACGCCAACACCAGCGGCGCCCCCACCAACGGCGCCGAGACCGGCGCCACCGACGACTTCGTCACGGTCTTCGTCGGCGAGACGCTGTTCGGCCTGGCGATCGAGCGGGTCCACGACGTCTTCGTCCCGTCGGGCGTGACGCCGGTTCCCCTGGCGCCGGCCGAGATCGTCGGCCTGCTGAACCTGCGCGGCCGGGTCGTGACGGCCATGAGCCTGCGCCGGCGCCTGGGCCTGCCGGACGCGGAGGCCGAGGCGGACGGCAGCAAGGCCAGCCCGAAGATGGCGATCGGCCTGGAGCAGGCCGGCGAGACCTTCGCGCTGGTGGTCGACGGCGTCGGCGAGGTGCTCAAGCTCGGCGCCGACAGCCGCGAGGCGGTGCCGATCAACCTGGATCCGCGCTTCCGCGACCTCGCCACCTGCGTCCACCGCCTCGACGGCCGGCTCCTGGTGATCCTCGACGTGGACGCGCTCCTCGGCTTCACGCCCGCCGGCGCCAAGGCGGCTTGAGGGAGAGGTCGATGAAGGCGCCCCACGAGACCACCTGCCTGGTGGTGGACGATTCCGCGGTGATCCGGAAGGTCGCCCGGCGGATCATCGAGGATCTCGGCATGAATGTCAGCGAGGCCGAGGACGGCAGCGCCGCCCTCGAAGCCTGCGCGGCCAGCATGCCCGACGCCATCCTGCTCGACTGGAACATGCCGAACATGGACGGCTACGCGTTCCTCCAGGCCCTGCGCCAGAGCGAGGGCGGGGGCGCGCCGAAGGTCCTGTTCTGCACCACCGAGAACGACGTCGGGGCGATCGCCCGCGCTCTCCGGGCGGGGGCCGACGAGTACATCATGAAGCCCTTCGACCGCGACATCCTGACGGCCAAGCTCGAACAGGTCGGTCTCGTCGCCGACGCGGCCTGATCGCCTGCTCCCTGACCCGCGGCCCGAGCCCCGCGACCCTGCACCCGAGGCAATCATCATGGCCCTGAGTCCCGCGGTCGCCCCGCTGCGCACGCCGCCAACCCAGAGCACGACCTCATCGGCCACGGCGATCCGTGTGCTCGTGGCCGACGACTCGGCCGTGGTGCGCGGCCTCGTGGCCCGCTGGATCGGCGAGGCCGGATTCGAGCTCGTCGGCACGGCCTCGAACGGCCGGATCGCCCTCGAGCTGATGGCCAAGCACGATCCGGACGTGGTCCTGCTCGACATCGAGATGCCGGAACTCGACGGCACGACCGCGCTGCCGCGCATGCTCGCCATGAGCCCGAGCGTGCAGGTCGTGATGATGTCGACGCTGACGACGCGCAACGCCGATATCTCGCTGAAATGCCTCGCCCTCGGCGCGGTGGACTACATCGCCAAGCCGGAGAGCAGCCGCGGCGTCACCACCTCGGACACGTTTCGGGTCGAGCTGATCGAGCGCGTCCGCGTGTTCGGCTCCGCCCGCGCGCGGAACCGGCGCCCGTCCGCCGCGCCCGCCGGCCACGCGCCGGGCTACCACGCCGCGCCCGCGCCGGCGGCCGTGCCGGCCGCGGCGCATCCGGCGCCGGCCGCCACGGCGCGCCCCGCGACTCCCTTCACGCTCCGGCCCAAGGTCCGCAACCGGACCCAGCCCCGCGCCCTGCTGATCGGCTCCTCCACGGGCGGCCCGCGGGCCGTGGGCGAGATGCTTGAGGGCATCGGCGCGGCCGCCCTGCGGCGCCTGCCGGTCCTGATCGTCCAGCACATGCCGCCGATCTTCACGGCGGTCTTCGCCGAGCATCTGGCCACCCGCACCGGGCTCCCGGCGGCGGAGGGCAAGGCCGAGGAGCGGGTCGAGCCGGGCCGCATCTACGTCGCCCCGGGCGGCCGCCACATGGGGCTGGCCGGCGGGGCCGGCGGCCCGATCATCAAGCTCACCGACGGCCCCCCGGTGAATTTCTGCCGCCCCGCGGTCGACGTCCTGTTCAAGGACGCGGCGGTGGTGTTCGGCGCCGCCACCGCGACCGTGATCCTCACCGGCATGGGCTCGGACGGGACCAACGGCGCCCGGGCGCTCACCGAGGCCGGCGGCCCGGTCCTCGCCCAGGACGAGGCCACCAGCACGGTCTGGGGCATGCCGGGCAGCGTCGCGCGGGCCGGGCTCGCCGAGGCCGTGCTGCCGTTGCCCGAACTCGCGACGGCGCTGCGCGCCCTGATCACGGGGCAGCCGGCATGACCGAGCTCGAGTTCGAATTCCTGCGCACCTTCCTGAAGCAGCGCTCCGGCCTCGCGCTGACGCCGGAGAAACGCTACCTTGTGGAGAGCCGGCTGACCCCGGTCTGCCGCCGCTTCGGCCTCGCCAGCCTCGGCGACCTGATCGGCGCCCTCAAGCTCGCCCAGAACAGCACGATCGAGCGGGCCGTGGTCGAGGCCATGACCACGAACGAGACCTTCTTCTTCCGCGACCGGATCCCCTTCGACCTGTTCCGCGACACGCTCCTGCCGGACGTGCTGGCGCGCAATGCCGGCCGCCGCCGGCTGCGGATCTGGTGCGCGGCGGCCTCGACCGGGCAGGAGCCGTACTCGCTGGCCATGCTCCTTCAGGAGGCGGCGCCGCGGCTCGCCGGCTGGCAGGTGGAGATCGTCGCCACCGACCTGTCCACCGAGGTGATCGAGAAGGCCAAGCTCGGGCTGTACAGCCATTTCGAGGTCCAGCGCGGCCTGCCGGTGCAGTGGCTGATCAAGTACTTCACCCAGGTTGGCGAGCAGTGGCAGATCGCCCAGAGCCTGCGCAGCATGGTGGATTACCGGCAGCTCAACCTGCTGCACAGCTTCGCCTCGCTGGGCCAGTTCGACGTGATCTACTGCCGCAACGTGCTGATCTACTTCGACGCGCCGACCAAGTCGGACGTCCTGGCGCGGCTCGCGGCGCAGCTCGCCCCGGAGGGCGCGCTCCTGCTCGGCGCCGCCGAGACGGTGATCGGCCTGACCGACCGGCTGTCGCCGAACCCGAAGCATCGCGGCCTCTACGGCCACGCCGAGGCCGCGGCGCGCCCGGCCGAAGCGGCGCCGCTGCGCATGGCCGCGAGCCTCTGAGCGGCGCGATCGGGGTTCTTCCCGGCCGCGCCGACGCGGCCGTCCCGTCACCGAGGCCGTCCCCTCACCGCAGCGGGGATCCGGGCGATCGCGGAAACGCGGCCTTAAGGATCGCGTGGGTAATTTGCACACGGACCCGCCGCCGGGCGAATCCGGCTCATCCGTGACCCGAGCCCCCCAATGAGTACCGTCTCATCCACCGCGACAGCGCAGCTCGCCGCGCAGCGATGGTCGCCGCCGCCGTCGCCCAAGACACAGATGTCGGACACGATCAGCAGCGCGCTGTCGGCCGGCACGATCAGCAGCACTGACGCGACGGCGCTCACGAGCGCCCTGAGCAGCATCGATTCGAGCCTGTCGTCGGACAGTTCGGCCTCGAGCAGCACCGCGACAGGGTCGAAGCTCGATCCGTCCTCCATGAAGGACCGGATCGACGGCCTGATCGCCGATCAGGTCAGCAGCGGCAGCCTCACCGCCGACCAGGCCACGGAGCTGAAGAACCTGCTCGCCAGCCACGGCCGGAGCACCCAGAGCACCGACGCCGCGGGCGACGAGACCGGCGCCGTCGCCGGTCCGGACGGCCCGCCGCCCGGGCCCCCGCCCGGCCCGCCCCCGGGAGACGCCGCCGCGGGCGGCGCCGGGACTGGCATGTCGGCCTCCGCGTCGGCGACGACCACCTCGGCGGCGGGGACGACGAACGACCTGCTGTCCACCTTCATCCAGCAGCTCCAGAGCAGCCAGTCGGGCAGCGCCGGCTACGGGGCGAGCGGCACCGCCAACAGCGGCACCGTCTCGGCGCTCCTGCTCGACTTCCGCAGCTGAGGCCGCGGCCCGTCCCGGCGAGGGGCCGGGGCGCGAGGTCGGGGCGCGAGGTCGGGGCGCGAGGTCGGGGCGCGAGGTCGGGGCTCGCTCGGCGGGCCTCCCGCCCGGCGCATCGCCCGCCTGCGCGCGGCGGGGTCGACCCCGGCCGCGCGACGCGGCATCACGGCGTCGGACAGGGTCGGGAGAGACGGCATGGCGGCAGGATCGGGGACCGGGTTGCCCAAGGTCGCGTTCATCGGCACGGGCGGGACGATCTCGTCCCTCGGCCGCGACGCCCTCGACATCCTCGACTACACCGCCACCGACCGGCGCCTCGAGGCCGGCGCGATCCTGGACGCCGTCCCGGAACTCGCGACGGTGGCCGCGGTGGTGCCGGTGCCGTTCCGGGCGGTCCCGAGCCCGGCGATCGGCTTCGCCGAGTGGCGCGACCTCGTGCGCCTGTGTGAGCGCCTCGCGGCGGAGCACCCGGATCTCGCCGGCATCGTCATCGGGCACGGCACCGCCACCCTGGAGGAGACCGCCTACGCCCTCGGCCTCACCCTGACGGTGGATCTGCCGGTGGTGCTGGTCGGCTCGCAGCGGCCGATGAGCGCCCTCTCCACCGACGCCAAGCTCAACCTCGTGGCGGCCGTGCGCACGGCCGCGGCGCCGGCCTCCCGCGGGCGCGGCGTGCTGGTGGTGCTCAACGACGAGATCCAGGCGGCCCGCGAGGTGACCAAGACCTCGGTGGCCCGGCTCCAGACCTTCCGGACCCCGGATTTCGGCGTGCTCGGCCACGTCGATGGCGAGTCCGTCCGCTACTACCGCCGCTCCGAGCGGGCGCACGCGCCGGGCACGCCCTTCGACATCCGGACCCTGCCGGCGCTGCCGCGGGTCGACGTCGCCTACGGGTACGCCGACGCCGACGGCACCGCGGTCCGGGCCTTCCTGGCCGCGGGCGCGCGCGGCCTCGTCGCGGCCGGTCTCGCGCCGGGCATGACCCCGCCCGCCGAGGCCGAGGCCCTGGAGGCGGCGGCGGCCGCCGGGATCGTGGTGGTGATGTCGACCCGGGCCGGCAGCGGCGTGGTCCCGCTCACCACCCGGCTGCGCAGCCGCGGCATCCTCAGCGCCGACAACCTCACCCCGCAGAAGGCCCGGATCCTGCTCGCCCTGGCGCTGACCGTCACGGCGGAGCCCGAGGCGGTGGCGCGGCTGTTCGCGACCTACTAGCGACGCGTCCCGGGACCGGTCGCCCGCCCCGCCGAGCCCTCAACGCCTCCTTCCGGCCGGTCCCGCACGGTCCCCGCCGCGCGCGAACCCTGTCGCGGCCCGTGGCGCGCGCCGGCGATGTCGGCCGACCATGCGGGCCGCATGTGCGATTTGGTCCAGAAAGTCCTGCCGGCCCCGGATAGGTCAAGGATCAGTCCGGTGCAGTCCAGCCGAAGGGTTTTTCGCCCGGAAGACTGTCAGCGGACGAAGAAGGTTCGGGAACACGCCTTCAGCATTGCGGAAGATGCTCGGGATCGGCTTCCGCGCAGGGCATGACGGTTCGCGTGCCCGCACAGGGATTCACGGCCATGCGCGCGACATCCATCGTCTCCATGTCTCTGGCGCTCTCGGTCCTGTCCGGGCTGGGCGCACAGGCGGAGACCGCCGGGAGCCTCTCCACGACGACGGCCGTCAGCGGCAGCGCCGCCGCGATGTACAATCTCGGAATCCTCTACATCAACGGCCAGGGCGTGAAGCAGGATTTCGGTACGGCCGGACGCTGGTTCGAGAAGTCGGCCGCCGGCGGTGACGTCGACGCCATGCTCAACCTCGGCAGCCTGTACTACAACGGCCAGGGCGTGAAGCAGGACTACGCCACCGCGCGCAGTTGGTACGAGAAGGCGGCGGCCGCCGGCGCCGCGTCGGCCCTGTACAATCTCGGCCTACTCTACGCCAACGGTCAGGGCGTCGGGCAGGATTACGGCGCGGCCGCGTCCTGGTTCGGGAAGGCCGCCGCCGCCGGCAACGTTGACGCGATGAACGCCCTCGGCAGCCTGCACCTCAACGGTCAGGGCGTGAAGCGGGACGCCGCCGCGGCCCGCCGCTGGTTCGAGCGGGCGGTCGCCGGCGGCAACGTGGACGCGATGAACAATCTCGGCAGCCTCTACCTGAACGGCCAGGGCGTGAAGACGGACGCCGCCGCGGCCCGCCGCTGGTTCGAGAAGGCGGCCGCCGCCGGCCACGCGGAGGCGACGAACAATCTCGGTTTCCTCTACGTCAACGGTCGCGGGGTGAAGCAGGATTTCGAGGCCGCCCGGCGGTGGTTCGAGAAGGCCGCCGGCGGCGCCGCGGCCGCGAACGTCCCCGGCGACATCGCGCTCCGCTAGAGCCGTTCCCTGTCGGTTCGGGACGGAGGTGATCGCCGGGCCCGTGCCGAACGAGGCACCGGTGCCCTCTTCCGCGAGGGAGAGGGGCCCTGGCGCGGCTGCCGGGACCGGAGTTGCCGCCCTTCCCAACCGTCGCAAAACGATCGGGAGCGGCTCTTGGGCGGGGTCGCGGTCGGGGCGCGCACGTGTCATGCCGGCGGGCGCGGTCCCCACCGGACCGGATGGGGCGAGGATACGGCTCGGATGGGGCCAGGATGGCCTCCTCCGTCTCCGACGCGACCCGTCCGCAGGGACCAGACATCGATGCCGCTGATCGACCCCGCCCGCTCGCTCCTCCTCGTCATCGACGTTCAGGTCCGGCTGATGCCGACGATCGCGGAAGGGGACGGGGTCGTCGCCAATGCGGGCCGCCTCCTCGCCGCCGCGCAGCTGCTCGACGTCCCGGTCCTGGTCACCGAGCAGAATGCCGGCGGCCTCGGGCCGACCGTGCCGGCCCTGGCGCCCGAGCCCGGGACGGCCTTCGCGAAGATGAGCTTCGGCGCGACCCGGACGCCCGGCTTCCTCGAGCGCCTGCCCGCGGATCGCGACCTCGTGGTCAGCGGCTGCGAGGCGCATGTCTGCGTGCTGCAGACGGTTCTCGGGCTGCGCGAGTCCGGCCGCCGCGTCGCCGTGGTGGCCGACGCCGTGGGCTCGCGGCGGATCGAGAACCGGGAGGCCGCGCTCGCCCGGATGGCGGCCCACGGCGCCGAGATCGTCACGACCGAGATGGTGGCGTTCGAGTGGCTCGGCACGGCGCGGCACAGGCGGTTCCGCGACGTCGTCAGGCTCATCAAGTAGGCGCCGCGGCGGTCCTCGCCGCGGCGCGCGCCTCAGGAGCCGTCGAGGGCCGCGCGGGTCTGCGGGTCGGGTCCGATGTCGTCGGTGCCGGTCATGCCCAGCACCTCGATCAGGCGGGTCCGGGCGCGGCTGACCCGGCTCTTGATCGTGCCCACCGCGACGCCGCAGATGGCCGCGGCCTCCTCGTAGGTGAAGCTCTGGGCGCCGACCAGGACCAGCGCCTCGCGCTGGGCCGGCGGCAGCCGGTTCAGCGCGCTCTGGAACTGCGCCATCTCCATCCGGATCTCCTGCTCGGGGAGGGCGGTCAGGCGCCCGGCATGGAGGCCGTCGGCGTCCTCCACCTCGCGCTTGCGCTTGCGCTGCTCCGAGTAGAACAGGTTCCGCAGGATCGTGAACAGCCACGCGGTCAGGTTGGTCCCGCGGCGGAAGCTGGCGGCGTTGATCCAGGCGCGCACGAGCGTGTCCTGCACGAGGTCGTCCGAGCGGTCGAGGTCGTAGGTCAGCGAGAACGCGAAGGCCCGCAGCGCCGGGATCGCCCCCAGCAGGAGGTCGCGCATCTCCGCGTCGGCGCCCCGGGGGGCCGGACCGGATCCGCTCCCCGCGGGGGCGGCTTGCAGCATCAGGGTCATCGCGAGGCCTCCGTGTCGGAGTGTGCGGCGAGCTCGTCGAGCAGCGTCCGGAGCCGGTCCGGGATCGGCAGGGCCAGGACGCCCGCGTAGTGCAGGCGCAGGCCGCGCCCGATCCGGTCCCGCGCGCCGTCGTCGATCGGCCGGCCGGGTCCGCCGACCGACACCGGGCGTGATGCGGCCGCGGCGCCCGGTCCGGCCGGGTCCGCCGCGCCGGCGGAGCCCGGAATCCCTGGATCGTCCTCGGTCCCTGACATGGTCGCGCCCCCCGGTCGTGCGCGATGGGGCCCCGAGGGGCCCGGCGGTCCGCCGGACCGTTGTCCCCATCGGTTCGGCGAAGACGCGTCTCATCGCCTTCCGGCAGCGCTGGTAGGCGCGACGGATTTAATCGGTTCTGAACCCCGCATTCATCCAATTTTAATCTTGAAATAGCCCAGCTTGCGCCGAATTTAGTCCATAAAGTCTCAGATACAATTCAGAAATACTTGTGTTCAGCTTGGCCGTGGCGACACTCGTCCTCCGTGCCTGAACGCGGGATGAGCGCACCGCGCCCCCGGCCAAGCGCGCCGCGACGGCCCCGCTCAGAGCTTCACGCCCTCGAGATAGCCGCGGTTCCAGGTCGGGCTGATCAGGATCTCGTTGACGCAGACGGAGGCCGGCAGGCGGGCGACGAACAGGATCGTCTCGGCGAGATCCTCCGGCTGGAGCATGCGCCCGCGATCCTCCGCGGTGACCGGGACTGGCCGCTTGTCGAGGAGGGGCGTCGCGACCTCGCCGGGGCAGATGCAGCAGGACCGGATGCCGTGCCCGCACTCCTCTTGGTTCAGGCTCTCCGAGAGCGCCACGAGCCCGTGCTTGGCGGCGGAATAGGCCGGTCCCGTCAGCTTGGAGACGTAGCGGCCGGCCCAGGAGGAGACGTGGATGATCAGGCCGCTCCGCTGCGCCCGCATGGTCGGCAGCACCGCCCGCGCCGCGTAGAAGGGGCCGTTGAGATTGACGCCGACCACGGCGTCGATCCCGGCCGGCGTGATCTCGCTCCAGCCGCGCCGCGGCACGTTGAGGCCCGCCGAGTTCACCAGCAGGTCGCAGCGCCGCCACGCGGCGTGAACCGCCTCCCAGGCGCGCTGCACGTCGTCGGCCACGCCCATGTCGGCCGGGGCGACCAGCGCCTCGCCGCCCGCCGCGCGGACCATCTCCGCGGTGCGCGCGAGGGCCTCCTGACCCCGTCCGGTGAGCGCGACCCGCATGCCGGCCCGCGCCAGCGCCACGGCGGCCGCCTGCCCGATCCCGGATCCGGCCCCCGTCACCCAGGCGGCCTGCCCTTCGAGCGCGCGCATCATGGCGTTCGGCTCCCTCCCTACGGCTTGGCGACGAGCGGGCAGCCGCCCTCGGCGAGGGGGCGGAAGGCCTGCTCGGCGGGGATCGTCTCCAGCACCTTGTAGAGGTCCCACGGGCCCTTCGACTCGGACGGCGCCTTCACCTCGAACAGGTACATCGGGTGGATCTTGCGCCCGTCCGCCCGGACCACACCCTTGCCGAACAGCGGGTCGTCGGTCGGGTTGGCCTTCATCCAGGCCATGGTCTTCTGCGGGTCCGTCGACTTCGTCGCCGCCACGGCCTTCAGGTAGTGCAGGAGCCCGGCATAGACGCCCGCGTGGTTCATCGTCGGCATGCTGTTGCCGTTGCGCGGGTAGAAGCGCTCCGAGAAGGCCCGGGTCTCCGGGTTGAGATCCCAGTAGAACGACTCGGTCAGCACGAGGCCCTGCGCGGTCTGCAGGCCGATTGCGTGGACGTCGACGGCGTAGATCAGCAGGGCGGCGAGCTTCTGGCCGCCGTCGGTCAGCCCGAACTCGTGCGCCTGCTTGACCGCGTTGACCGTGTCGCCGCCCGCGTTGGCCAGACCCACCACCTTCGCGCCCGAGGCCTGCGCCTGCAGCAGGAACGAGGAGAAGTCCGTGGCGGGGAACGGGACCCGCGCGGCGCCCAGTACCCGCCCGCCGCCCGTGTCGATCACGGCCTTCGCCTCGTTCTGAAGGGAGAGCCCGAAGGCGTAGTCGGCGGTGAGGAAATACCACGTGTCGCCGCCGCGCTTGAGCATGGCGCCGGCCGTGCCGTGCGCCAGGGCGTAGGTGTCGTAGGTCCACTGGATCGTGTTCGGCGAGCACTGCTTGCCGGTCAGCTCCGTGGTGCCGGCCCCCGAGTCGATGAAGACCTTGTTCTTCTCGCGGGTGACCTGGCTCACCGCCAGCGCCACCGAGGAGGTCGGCACGTCGAGGATCGCGTCCACGCCGTCGCGGTCGTACCACTGGCGGGCGACGGCGGCGCCGATATCGGGTTTGTTCTGGTGGTCGGCCGAGACGATCTCGACCTGCACGCCCGGCTCGGTCTTGGCGAAATCCTCGACCGCCATCTGCGCGGCGACGACGGAGCCCTTGCCGCCGGTATCGGCATAGACGCCCGACATGTCGTTGAGGACGCCGACCTTGACGCGGATCGGCTCGGCAACGGCCGGCCCGGCGAGCGCGGCGAAGCCGATCGCGACCGAGAGCACGCAACTCCGGATCGACGCCATGGCAGACCGTCCTCCGCGGCAGTTTCTGTCTTTCGGCCAGGAGGGCACGCTGGCATCCCAGCGTCAAGCAGCGGTCCGCGACCGGATCCGGGAGCGGTGAGACAGGCCGGCGCCGGATGTGTCGCGGCGGCGGTGCCGACGGAATCGGGCCGGAACTCCCACCCGAGACCGGCCCGTCGCGACATCGGGATCGGCGCGGTGGCGCGGCCTCAGCCGACGCGCTGTGCCGGACGACGGTCACGCCCCACGGGCGCGAGGCCCGGCCTCGGCGATCGAATGTCGTGGTGCCGGCGGAGGGGATCGAACCCCCGACGAACGGTTATTTCACCGTATTTGCACCGTGTTCTCGAAGGTCAAATCGACTGGGGCAAGACAACCCGACAACCGTACTGTGTGAGAGTTAAGTGTGATCGTCAAGAGGAACCTAAGCCGGGCATCTGAATCGATCTGGTCAAGCCATCGCATATATTCAACGGCTAACCTCCACAATCGATCGAAGATGTAAGCACACATAAACATGTTATAGCGCGCGTTGCATTCGAAATTGGAAGAATTTAACTGAACTAGAACGAGAAAATACGGCCGATAATACGGGACTAAGGCGCGCAACCGAAAAGAGCGTGCCGCAACCTGAAGGTGGATGAAGGGCGGTAAGCGAGTGTGTTATTATAATTTAGCACGGTCGGACCAGATTTCTCGATTGAAACGAGAAAAAACAAAAAATGCCGTGCCTCTATTATTGTTTTTCTCGGTTAGACTTGTAAGTTCGTGAACCTATGGTATAATGACGGTGTAGACGGCCTATATGTCACTATTATCCGATCATACTTCGCAAAGTTACTTGACATTTTTGGCGAATCATCGCATAACTAAAATCACAGTCGACTGCATCAAGCCGGCGCCCTGATATTCCTGCGGCGTCATTCAACTACTACCATTATTGCAAATATCACATCCGGGCCAAATCGTCCGAATGATTTCGCATGACCAAATTAGAGTATCTACGTGACATTTAATATTAAATCAGAAACCTATCGCTACATCCCTCTTGTCGGCAAAACCAAGCGTCCATTGCTGTCGGATTGGCCGAACAACGGTGTCTCGCTGCATGAAATAGATCAATTCGGCGCCATTCCAGAGGCGATCAATGTAGGTCTCCTAACGGGAACCGCATCGTATGGTCTAGTCGACATTGACCTGGATGGCCCCAATACGATTGCTGCCGGAGCATTGTTGTTGCCGGAGACCAATATGGTGATGGGTCGCAATAGTCGTCCGGCATCCCATTATTTCTATCGCGTCGAAGGAGATACCGCGTCGCTTCGCCTGAAAAATCCCAACGACGGCAAAACCCTGGTCGAGTTTAGAGGGAACGGCTGTCAAACTATGATGCCCCCGTCGATTCACCCCGACGATGGCGAAATGGTGCGATTCGAAGAAGGGAAGGATGGTTCGCCCACCCCATGTGATCGCGGCATCCTACTCACGGCTATAAGACAGATTGCAACAGTAAGCTTTCTGTCTGCATTCTGGATCAAAAAAGGTCGGCACAAACTGGCAATGCAATTCGCCGGTTTATGTGCTTGCAGTGGGGTTGATCGCAAAGCATGTGAGAAAATCATAGGCACTCTTTGCTCCATTACCGAAGATGAAGAAAGAGAAGATAGGCTGTTGGCGATTGCGACTACATATAATCGATACGAGACTGAGCGAAAAGTTGGATGGAAGTCAGACCTCATTGATCTTTTTGGATCGGAGAAAGCTATCGTATGTCTTATTGAATGGATGGAAGGCGATGGATCCGTACCATCACAGGATGACCGGGGCCGCAATGTGCAAACGATCAGTGTGGTTGTAGACACCAACACGGACATCTCGACGGCCGAAGCGTTTCATGCCTCTACCAGCGAAACTATTATCTACGGCGAGTATTCCGAGAAGTTCTACAAGAGAAATTCTGGTGTGCACGATCCGATCACGGTATTTGAAGTGAAAGGCGAGATTATCGATTTCTTAAAGACACCAACTACCGGCAATGTTGCGAATGATCCAATCAAGCTTCGAGCGGCACAATCCAATGCTCGGATCAACGCGGTTCTTGAACTTGCAAAGACATTTAAGCGTAGAGATGATAGGGGATTTGACCGTCAATCTTATCTGTTGGGAACGCGGAATGGTGTGCTTGATCTGACCATGATGAATTTAGTGGACCCGAACGATATTGTAACGAAACGCATCGGGACCGACTTCAGGCCAAATGCAGAATGCCCTCTGTTCTCGAAGTTCATCGGAGAGATTTTTGAAGACAACCCTGAAGTCATTCCTTACCTTCAGCGAACAGTAGGATACACTCTTACTGCCAGCGTTGAAGCCCAAGCCATGTTCATTCTTATTGGCACGGGGGCAAATGGCAAATCGGTGTTTCTGAACCTTTTGCAAGCATTGATGGGCGATTACGGAACGTCTCTACCTCCGCACTCTATCATGCAAGCGAAATTCGGGAACGATAAAACGGACGATCTTGCCTCGCTTGACGGGAAAAGGTTTGTCTTTGCTACGGAAGGTGAAGCAGGAGATCGATTGGCCTCCGCGAAAGTGAAACGCATGACCGGTGGGGATATGATGTCGGTCAAGCGCCTGTACAAGGATTATTTCAATCTAAAACCTGAGTTCAAGATGTGGTTTGGAAGCAATGAACTACCACGAATTGCCGGAAATGATGATGCCATTTGGCGACGGTTGCATTTGATTGAGTTCAAGCGGGCGTTCACGCCAGCAGAGCAGGACCCTAGACTTCTGGAAAAGCTAAAGGGGGAATTGCCGGGCATTTTGAATTGGGCGCTTGAAGGCTTGCGTCAGATTGGAGAGATGAAGGGCGACTTTCTTGCTCCACCTGAGTCGGTCCGCAAGGCGCTGAACGCTTATCGTAATGAGAATGATAACGTGAGGGAGTTTATCGAAGAAGCTTGCATCCGTGATGGCACCAGTCGTGTGATGGCTGGCGAACTATACAACCACTATGTCGCTTATTCGAATAACAGTGGCGTCGAACCATTGAATCAAATTGCATTTTCTAAAGCATTGAATAATTACGACATCGGTATTCGAAAGCTGAGCAAGGGCAATGCACGAACCGGTATACGACTGAAATAATAATTCCGGGGCTTCGCTCCCGTCGCTTCCCTTCGGTCGCGATTGGCTGACTTAATAGCAGTGGAGGAATGGAGGCTTGTTACCTAACTTCCTATATCCAATAATTATTTTTTATTGGAATTTAGGTAAGTAACATCCACCCTCCACTCGGAAAGAAAGAGGTGAAGGCATAAGAAACACAATAAAAGCTGGATCAGCAATGTAGAAATTAATCCCGCCCAAGCCCCAAATTCGGCAAGCGCGATGAGAATTTCACGCAAGATTTGAAATAAATGACCACGTAAACACAGAATTTCCAATCAAGTTATTACCATATCATCAAATAGAAGGCATTATTGAACATACAATGAAAAATTTCTCTTTTTCGGCGTCCAGCACCAATAGCGATAATAGCTATGTTCTGCGAAAGATGCTCCGTCGTGGTTCCGAGGAGGCGTATTATCGTTATCGTTTGAATGATGGTGAAAGGTCCTTCGACTTCAAGCGGATGTTCTATCATTTAGAGGATATTATCGACGATTTTGATAGTATGTTGGACGACAAGGATAGGGTGAAGGTCGAGTGCCGCATTACGATAATTCGGGCGATTCAGATCTGCCAGGACCTATTCGCCTTGGACTACGCCGAGACGGTTGCCGATTATCGTAATCTGATGGCGTACCTGACTCGTGACATATGCCCGGTGTGGCAGAGGGCGATGGTATAGGCCTGACGCAATGGACAGGGGGCATTGAGCGTTTGATGCTCCATAGTCTGTTGCCTGGTTATGTTATTTTTCTTTTGATCTATTCCGGTCTCGCTAAAACTGTTCCGCTATGTTGCAGCTTAACTGATCTACGGATTTGATCAAAAACAGCCCCATCTAATCATCGTTCAAAGGCCCGAATGGATTTAAAGGATTTAACCCGAACAATTGAAGTTTTGTGATAGACCTATCTACGGCTCGATTGACTAGCAAGGCTGTGTTTTTTGGTCCACCGGACTCTTTGCTCTTTTCGGGAAGACTGAGACCGACGATTAGCTGGTGTTCGTCTCGCCGTGAAGCGCCAAAAGCGAGGTTAGCATCTCGGAATTGGTAACCTCTACCAGCAGGAGTTGCAGCAATTCCTGTGCTGATTTCTCCCGAAACAAAAGTCGTAAATTTTATTGTATCTACAAAGGGACTCTGCCCAGACAATTCTTTCAACGGCCCAAGTTTATTGGTAAATGCGATTTCGAAATAGGTCTGAAAAGTTTCATCTAATCCAATCCGACCAGCAATTGGATATTCGAAATTCTGATATTTAAATTTTGGATCATATTGCTGCACGGGGTCGCAATTTTCGAACATCAAGTCTACAATATTTGTCGTGATCCGGAAAGTTCTAAAGTTTTGCCTCTCTTTATTGTCGGACAGCTTCAGCCCAACAAGATTTAGGCCTGTGGTAATTGGATTGCCTAGATTTGTACCGCCACCTAAATTGTTACTCTCTGTCATTCGAAGCTGGAAATCAAACACGGCAATTGTGTCGTCGAATAGCCCAAAAGATTTGCGCTGTATCTCGGGTAGGCGACTATAATCTTTTAGCAATCGAACGTTGCGCGGATCTCTATCTATCAAATTGGCGATTTCAAGTCCTCTTTCATTCTTATCATCACGAAGTCTTTTTGTAATCGCGGCAGCGACTGCACCTTGCGCTTCACATTTTACTCTCTCGGCTATGCGGTAGGTCGAGAAACCAGTTACGGTATCTGGTATCGGCTTTATAGAACAGCCGCTACTTACAAGGGCTGCCAAAACTAATGAAATGTGCTTTCGTGCCATGGCCGACGCTCCAATATTGCGCCAGATAAGCATATAAAGTCTCGAATGCTGTTGCAGTTATGCAACTATTAACAGGTAGTTAATGCGGTCGGATTCCTCGGGAACTACTACTTCGATTTCATCCGAGGCGTGTCGAGCCGGGCCATAGTGTAAAAAGCAGTTAAGTCTACGCCATAAACCGATGATCACGGTACATTAGTTAGGCGGAAACTGGCATCGAACAGTCGATCCGCTTCATTGGCTAATCGTGCATTCCAGGCCAGCCGCGCGAACCATTCCTCGGGGATGGAAGACATCCCGTACGTTGCCCCTGCCAGCTGTCCGGTGATTGCCCCTACCGTGTCTGCATCGTCCCCAAGGTTCACTGCCAGGAGGACGGCATCCCGAAAGGTGGTGGTCTCGGACAGGCACCAGAAGGCGCTTTCAAGCGAGTCGATCACATAGCCTGATGATCGGATGTCACCCCGAGCCTTCCCGCGCCACGACCCGTCCATGATGGCCTGAACCCTCGGACAGAATGGGCCGTAGGATTCGGAGAGAACGTCCGACAACGGCTTTCCTCCGATAAGCGAGACAAGGACCGTCGCTAGGGCTTCGCTCGCGTCCACTGCCTCCTCTGCGCCGTGGGTCACGTAGCTCTGGCGACGAGCGGCATCCTTCAGGCGGTCGTTATCGTTCCAGTAGCGCAAAACCAGAGGCGCCAAGCGCATGATCGAACCGTTTCCAGCGGTACGGGGATCAACAGGCCCCGTTACCGGATTGTCTGTGCGCCGATACGCTTCCAGGGCCTTCCTCGTGGTGATCCCGATATCGAAACAAGAGCCCGTGCACGAGTTCTCGCCGAGTTCGTACCAGCGGCAGAACCGCTCCATGAGATCTTGTTCGTTCAGACCGTCACAGGCCAAGAGGGAATCAGCGAGGCACAAAGCCATCGCGGTGTCGTCCGTCCATTCGCCAACCTTCAGGTTGAACGGACCACCACCAACCATATCCGTCACGGGCGGCTTCGTATCTCGTATCTCGAATTCAAGGGTGGTTCCGAGCGCATCGCCAACCGCAAGGCCAATGAATGCTCCTAGGGCACGGTCACGTACGGCTTCAGACATTCAGACCCTCTGCCCAAGAACGTAAGCTTCCTGTGCCGGCGTCTCTATCGCTCCTGGCCGGACAGCGCGGACCCGTTCAATCGCCCTCGAAGGTTCCTCGCCCACTATCGTAACGAGCCTAGCCGCGATCATCCCCGCCCGACCAAGGCCACCCCTACAGTGGACCACCACCGACTGTCCGTGACGTAGCTGCTCCACGAGGCGAGGCCCTATGGTGCGCCATGCCGCATCGAAGGCCTGACGTGGAACGCTGACATCAGGAATCGGGGCATGGTGCCAGATCATGCCCGCATCCCTTACAGCCTCTGGCAAGCCTCGCACATTTAGTAGGTCGAACTCGTGGGCTTCCAGAAGGGTAAGGACCGACGAGGCTCCCCAACCTTGGATAGCCGCCACATCAGCCTGTAGGTCTCGCTCCCACGGTCCACCGGCTGACGTGTGATCCACCTTGCCGGGACAAATGGTGATGCCCACGCGTGCTTTGTTCTCGCCAATAGAGAGGGTCGCGATCTGTAGGGGATGTGTAAGGGACGTTCGAACTTGATAAGGGACCTTGCAGCGGGAATGTGAACCGAAAATAGCTTGACCGACGTGCCATGTATCGAACGCTGCCATGTTGCCCCCCCCCTTGCGAACAACATATATCATAGCAACGCCATATCCAAGACACATATCTTAATTCTTGGTACCGCGTTCATCATTGCAGCAAGTGGCCTGAAGGAATAGCCGACACTGACCTTAATGACGATTTACAATTTTTGACAGAAACAAAACATGTAGTTTAAGAGATGTGCATTTGAAGGAACTTTTAATACTGATCTGAATGTGGTAAATTGCACATCAAAAAAGGCCGATATTGCACGGTCAACAAAATCTTTTAAATTATTGCATCGCACATTTTGTGAATATAAACGCTCCCATAGGATGGCTCCTAAAGCGGGAATAGTACGATTGATGGGCGACCTACTAGTCGAAGGCCGCCCATTTAATAGGTTGTTCAAACGCGGAGTATTTGTGGTTCAGCGCTTGCCAAGCTTAAGCTGCAATCTTTGCTGCTCCATTCCAGCAATTATATTGTTCTTTGAAGCGATCTGCTTTCCGCGAGGAGTGTTGTTCAGCTGGATGAACGAATTTCCAACTATATCCCTAATCTCTGCCAACTCTTCTTTATTCAACCTAAAGCGCACCGCTACTTCATATAATTTTCTCGCGAGCACATGCTGAAGAAACTGACTATCTCCCATTCTCTCGCTTGCCTTCTTAGCGACTTCAGGCAACCCGGGGACTCCTAAATCGGCTAGGATCGACATGCGCAAGAATTGTCGTGCAGCCGGCTCCTCCTCTGATCCGATCCCGTCTTCGATCTGCAAACGAAGCTTCTCGGTGCCAACAAAGACGCTTGCCATCCGTGCAACCGCTATCGGCATATAAAGAGTTAAGCGTCGAGCCGTCTCTCCAACCGGTAAATCATCACCTAATGAAGATCTATAAGTTACTCCGTTAAACACAACTCGCTTTCTAACAGCTAGCTCAGATACAATATCCATCGACATTGCTGTAAATCTTGCCCAGCCTTCGACGGCACCGGTCAGTAATCTTCTTTTATCTGCATCTTTGATTAGCTCCATATGTTTGACCATCCCACTCAGTAATAAGAGATGGCCAACCCATTTCTCTTGTGGCGTATTGAACCTCTGCCGTATGACTGATTGTGATTGTTCTTGGTCGTGTAGATCGGTGCCTTCTGAAAGTTCTTTTCTGAGACTGTCGATCTGCTCAGGTGTTTTGAGATGACCGCGCAGGGACGTAAGTTCCTCTTCGGTGGTGGTTTTCATAGGAACTGCCAAATCGCGGAAGAAGGCATGCACGTCTTCGAGTTTGTCGACCTTATTAAGTTCTTCAGTCAATTTCAAAAATTTGATGTGAACGTCATCTATCTTTGCTTTGTCTCTTCTGTTTAATGCCGAATAGAAACCAATCTCGTTTATAAATGCAAGATAACGTGAGTCATCAAATATGTAATCTTTGAATTCCGGCGAATCTGACATCCGTGTTGCAGCAAAAAATTCGAAGAACATACGCAATCGGAAGCGGATACGATCTCCATGCCGTTCCAAGATGCGTGCTTCGACAAAATAATTTACCAAGTCGGTAGCAGTATATCTAAGACCATACTCTTTCAAGTATGCGATGCACCATCCAATCAAGTCGTTTTCCGTTGGATCATACTCATCTTGGCGGGTCATTATCTCCGCCACATTACATAACAAATCTACTTTATTCCGGAAATCAAACGTCCCAGGTAAGAGTTCCCTGGGCGCGTATTTTTGCAGCAACATTTCTATATAGCGCTCGATCAGAGATGCCTGATTTAAAACTGTACTATCAGGCTCTTCACGAATGATTTGAATCAAAAATGTGCCGGTGACAGCCGTAAGCGGCACGTTTAGCGCACTCGCGTCGCGGATCACTCGTTCAACCATTTGGTCGACCTGCTTGGGATCCGTTAAGCCGTGGTTTTCCACTAAGGTTTGCAGGTGACCCTTACGGAATGGCCGCATCCGAACGCGCGTAAATGGAATATCAGGAACGATTTCGGGCTGCAGGGCCGCTGTTTCAACGAAAGTAGTGCTAGTCGCGAAGATATATCGGCATTTAGGGTAATTTATAACAAAGTCGACAAGCGCCTTCTTTTTCTTGATTATATTGAAATCCATATCGTCGACAAGAATAGTTATGTGGCCGCCTTCGAGTAGCGAGTTAGCGCTGATCTCAAGATCCGGCAGTTGATCTTTGACAAGCTTATCAATGCTTTTTGACAATGTCTTAATAGAGTTAAACTGAATAACGACAGGGACCGCCCATTTCGGCACAAATGCAGACTGTTGCGCAATCCGATGAGCGATCTGGTTTAATAGCGTTGATTTGCCAGACTCAAGTCGTGCTGAGATAACGTAATTAAGTTTCGAGCTTATTATGTCGTCAATTGAAAAAGTTTCTACTCGAGAACCGATGCGTGCTTCGCCTTCAGTTCTAAATGGTATCTCGCGGTCAAAATCTGGGGGTACGAACAAATTGTCCGACGGGCTATTCGATACCAAGTTAGCGCACTTTTCAGAAAGATGTGGCAGCAACTTGGTGACACGCCATCTTTCAAGCATATGCAGGTCAAACCCAGGTGTTAGCGCGTCAAAAAAATGTTTCGCTGACTCGGAAGAGTAGAATACTCCATCATCGCCGAGATCTTCCGCTTTAGAGAACCCAAGACGGTGCTCGAACCATCTTCTGTATGCTATTCTTGCGTGGCCCTCTTCCGGAGCTATATTGATTAATCCGTAGCCGTTCCAATAATTCCGACCGCAATATAGCGCCCCGCTTTGGACGTGAAGAAAGCCCCCGCTTAACAGCTGAGATTGCCTGGGGGAGACATCATGCAAATGTCCACTTAGATAGCCCAAGGTTTTTCCGGCCAAGATTCTCTCGAATATCGATTGATTGTCGTCGCTAAACCAGCTTGGCGGATGATGGCCGACAACAAGAGGAACTATTCCGTTCGGGACCTTATCTAATGACGTTACGATTGTTTTCTCTGAAACAAACAATTTTCCCTGATCGGCAAGTTTATCTATGATACCACCGGCACACAATGTCGCTGTATTGAATACAACTATCGCCAGCCCCAGATCTCGAATGTAATATACCGAAGAGAAGGCATCTGAATAAGTGCAGTTTTGATTTGATAGCGCACCCGCGAGGCTGTTATACTCATTGAAGGCTTTCGCGACGTAACTCTGGAATGCTCTGTCTTCTATCAATTTATTTGCGCCACTATATGTCCATGCTGAACTCCTATAATCTTCCAGCGCTGGAATATTTGCTCCAACAACATCCCTATTGATATCGTGATTGCCGGGGCAAATAATTAATCTGTCTTCAGATAAATCGAGCGCTTCCATTATCTTGACTAATAGATCAAAGACAGGCGCGTATGCTTCTTCAAGAGCCGCTCCAAGAACTAAGTCACCTGAAAATACAATCAAATCGGGTGCGTCGGAGGTGAACCGCAATTTCGCGATGTCCGTCATTAAGGCACTAATTATTCTTTCTTGATCCCAGGCGCACGGGTTACGCAAATGAAGGTCGCTTAGATGAAGTATCTTAACCGACTTCATGGAATCACTCGCCTAGAGATTGGTCGCGAATGATCGCTCGGATCAACTCGCGGTGACATAACGAGGTATGATGGCCGCAACTTCACGTTGGCGCAAGGCTATCGTTAGATATTTGTTCGAACTCGTCGAAAGTTTGTAACTAGTTGTCGCGACTGGCGAAATGGCATCGATAACATTTGTTAACTCTGCTTCTGGCCATCGGAGCAATGCATTGCCATAAAGCGATTGGCAACTCGAAGGTAATCGACGTAGATTGCCGAGTTACACGTTGGTCAAGCTGTGTCGGTGTACTTCAATTTGTACTTTGGAAACAGCTTCATTGCGTCAGCTAGCATCGTTAGGGTCGGTGTTTCGTATCGCCGGCCTACCGATGCGACGCTATGACCGGTGATTGCGTCCCGTAACCGTTCTTCGATCCCGGCTCCGAGAGCGCGCGTCTTCCACGTATGCCTCCAACCGTGGTTCGGATGGACGCCCGGATCGAGCTTGACGGTCTCGCGGACCCATCTACCTAGCTTATGGCTCTGAAGCTCTCCGGGTGACGTGGCCGACGCGCTCCTGTGACGTTTCTCGTCATAGAACAGTGGGCCGGGGCCGCACGCTTCCACGAACGCGAGAAAACCCTGTTCAATGAGGTGGGGATGGATTGGTACGGAGCGAGGTTGGCCCGTCTTCGTGATCCGCAGGTCCATCACGGGTATGCCAGCCTCAAAACGTATGTCTCTACGTTCCAGGCTCGTCAGTTCACCGATCCTCGCTCCTGAGTAAGCGGCAAGCCATGGACACCACCTTCGGGTCGCACTGCGGGGTAGGTTCATCGAATCGGGAACCGTCGCAGATGCCGCTGCCAGGATCGCTACGGCTTCGTTCTCTCGGAATGTTCGTTCGCGTCCAGGCGCTATCTTGGGCCTATCGAGCGAGACGCCTGATGCGGGGTTGCCCGAAATCATCGAGCCACCAGATCGCCCTGACGCCCAACGAAAAACCGAATTAACGGTGGCTAGATCATTGCGATTGATTGCCTGGACGGAGATGCCTTCGAAGTCGCGTCGCGTTTCCGCCCACGAGTACATGTCGTCGGTTGTCAGCGTCCGAACGTCACGCCCCTCGAAGAACCTCGATAGGGACCGAAAGCTGCCACGGTACCGTTTGATCGTGTTCCGTGAGCGTTTGTCGGCATTGTAGGTCGCCCAGCGTTCAAACAGGTCGCCTACGGTCAAGAGGAGTTCTGTGCTCTCCGCTGTCCCTGATGCGGGGCGAGGCCGGCACTTGGGTTCTTTTGCGATATTGCCGATGGCTGGACGTAGGAGGGCAGTCTCGCGCGCGCTAGACCCATCGTTTGGGGTGTGTGTGATCATCCCAGTTCGGTGGGCGTGCCAGAACCGCTTCAGCACACCATCGGCAATCGCATGACGGACCTTGGCTTCGCGTAGGTCTTTGGTCCGCAGAGATGCCTGGACGATAGAGCCGACAGTTAACGAAGCCGACGCCTCCCCGATGGGAAGCGTAACGGATTGGCCCCTTAGCCGTAGGAGCAAATCTGAAGGTGTCCGCTGCCGAAGGTGATAGACCCCGGACGTCGGGTCCTTCCACGGCCGGGCGATTCGGATAGGCAATGTGTGACACCGCTGTGTAAGAGTAGCGGCTGTCTCGCCCTTATCGTCGACCTAACCTGTTGATTTCATGGTGAATTTCATGGTGCCGGCGGAGGGGATCGAACCCCCGACCTTCGGTTTACAAAACCGCTGCACTACCGCTGTGCTACACCGGCAGGCGCTCTGAAACCATTGAGAAAATTGGCGGTTTCGGTGCGTCAGAGGCGCTTTTGACTACGTTTGGGGGCGCTTCGTCAAGGCACACATCTCGGCACGTTCCGTTCATCGTGCGTGCGCGCAACCCTTGGAGTGGGCCGAAGAAGGCCGGCGCCCGAGCGATGCGGGAGGCGGCACAGTTCATGGCAAAGTCCACGGTTTGGGAGTGAATGGCCAAGGAACCCTCGACTCGCCGAGCTGCGCGAGACCGCGAGGTTACCGATCGGGCGATCCGCGCCGTGGTCGTCGCGGTGCTGGCCGACCGCGCCGGCAGGACCTACCCGCTTCCGAAGGGTCGGCACCGTGACATCACCGCGACCATTCGACAGAACACTCGCGCGGCCGTTGCGCGCGCCGCCCACAAGCCGGCTCGAAAGCGCAACATGGTTCGGACCGCGATCCTGCTGGGGCACCCGATATAGGGATGAGCGTGATAGATCCGGGTGCTGCCCGAGCGGCGACCACCGAACGCGTACTGGAGCAGTTGAGCGGCTTCGCGCAGGGAAGCGGTGTCAGTGGTAGGGTCGCCTGCCAGATCATCGAATGGGTGATCGCCTCCCCAACCGATCGCCGCAGGCGGAGACCTGTTGGCAAGGCGTGCACGTGCATCCTGATCGCACCCGGGTAGCGGGGTCGACGACGAAACCGCTCGCGACTTGTAGCGGCTTCGCTGGGAGGGATCGTCCTGACAGGACAGGATCCAGATATCTAGAATGTGCGGTTGATACTGAATTCAGTTTTTGATATTCCTGTTGCTTCCCGTGTGCAGCATACATCTAAATTGACGAGATACCTATCTGCTCTTCAGGTCGAATGCGATACTGTTTTTACATGTATGAAGTAGTTTTCCGCAATAAGACATGCACCAGCTTTCGAATTTCATCAACGGACCCCGAAGGGGGAGTGCTCTTTTCTCAATGCAATGCCATGAAAAATAGGCAACCGAAATTATTATCGGGGTCGAAATTAAAAAATTAATCCACCACTGCCGAAGATCCGGAAAAACTGCAGACACTGCCTGTTGTATCGGAAATCCATACAAGAAAATGCCATATGAATAATCTCCGCTTGTCACAATTGCGGACCGTGTCGGATTCCGCATCCCCAAATAGATAGTCACATAGGCGGCAGGAAGTGCGGAGAGGGCATTGAAGATAGGAAGATAAAGAAACCCAACCATGGCAATGGCGCATGCGAAGAAAATCGGGGCGCTATATGGAACTCGATCTCTGACCCGATAGAGGTACGCGCCGTACAGAAAGGATAAGACAAGCACAGGGCCGCGAACAGTCCCTTCGTCAACCTGCGTTCGCGTATAAATGGTGATCATGACTAAGACTTGCATCACCAGGCAGCCGAAAAAAATCAGTTTTTCCGATCTGTAGAAGCCGATTACATAAAATACAGATATCAATATGTAGCAATACAATTCGTAAGGAAGTGTCCATAATTGCGCGTTCACCTGCGTAGTTGGATTATCAGTAAAGACGCCGGGGAGATAATACCGAACGACGCCTATCATGTTCAAAGTATAGGACCAGAAACCTGGATCCGTAAAATACTTTGGGAGCGGGTAATACGTGAACAGCGCTCCAACGATCATCATTGCTATTGTCGATTCCACTGCCAGCGCAGGGAAGATGCGAATTAGTCGAAGTCCCAAAAACCCGACGATCGTTCGAGAGCGTTCTAGACTTCCGGAAACGAGGAATCCGCTCAGTGCGAAAAACATGGGAAGTATCATGGCCCATATTGGACGCGAGGGTCCCAAAATGAGCCATCTTTGAGCTTCTATGCCATAAGAAACTATCACAGTGTGCCACAACACTATCATTGCGGCGAGACCAATTCGCATATAATCGAAGCCGGATGGCCGCCCTTTCGTCAGAAAGAGGCGTTCACTCAGAGTCATCGTTTCCGTCCCTCCCGGAAGCCGGGATTGATATCTTAATCCGGATCGTACCTCCGAATGGGAAATTTGGATATTATAAAGAAGATTACGCTATTGAACGTATCACCATATCCGAATGGCTAACATGTGTGGGCTTCGAGAAGGCGTGATGCCCAGATTCCTCGACGGCCATCGATATTGCAGAGCGTACCGGGATCCACTGCCGTGCGCGCGCCTCGCTCGCTGCACGCGATGGCTCGGTCGGAGGCCTATGGCTAACAATCGGCAATGCGCGCCTGAGCTGGAGTCGGCGGCACGTGGTCGGTGATACGACCGCTCACGCGTCAGTCACCGGCAGATTGCTCACCTGCGTCGTGTCCCGCTGCGTACGAATCGACAACTTGGTGTTCCAGTCGTGCCGACTGACCCGCCCCGCGCACCGGCACCCCTTAAGCAGGGCTTGGTCGGGCCGAGGCCGATGGAGGTCGGGACCTCGGTCCAGGCCCGCACCGTGGCGTGCGGGTGTTGCGCGCACTCGACCTTCGAGCCCAGTGCCGCGTCCGACAGGTCGGGAAGCTCTCGTCGACCGGGTCGATCCCCATCTGCGCGGGCAGGGTTGGTCCGACCCAACGTATCCCCGTCGAGGGTGAAGTTCGTCGAGGGCGCCGCTCGCGCGAGCAGCAGGGGCTGTTGCCGTGGATCAGCGCCACGGCGCGGCCGCCGCCGCCGATCCGGTCGGGGTGGCCTGGCCTCCGAGGGAGGGCTCGCTCGGACCGGCAAGCCGCCAGGTCAGCCCAGGCATCGTCCGGTACTCCGCGCGTTCGTATAGAAGCGTAGAAGGCCTCCGATGATCGCATCAACGCGAAGCCCGTTCGCCGTTGGATGCGCGCGAAATGCCGTATCGCTTACATATTCCCTGCCCGTCATTCCGTTCACCGCTATGCGTATGCCGAGCGGTTGCCAATGTGTCAGAAGCGATGGCGATCTCCGGTGCGGATCCCGCTAGACCTCGAACCAGAAGCCGGCACCCTCGTCGCACATGCCCTCACGATGCATGTACTTGATCGGAGCGATAATGTCGGACGCAGGCTTATAGTAAAACATCATGGCGACAATGTATTGCTCGTTCCAAAACAGCCTGTCGCAAACCTCAGGATACTCATATGGCAGATGGATGTCGTGCACATGCACGATCACGCCCGGCCGGAGAAGCGGGTAGATTCGCAGGAAGAAATGCGTCGTGTCGCTGCCATAGAACAGGAGATGGCTGCCATCCAGCATCAGCACATCGCCATCCTTCAGCGATTGAAAGTAGGACGGGTCGACATCGAGAAGGCCGTCAGAAATCCACTTATCCGCGATGTCGCGGACGCTTGAGCGCGGATTGGAGTCGATGCCCTCGATCTTGGTGTTGAGCTTGTACTTGCCGATTGCGCGGCGAGCGAATTTCGTACTGTTGCCGCCTCCGACCTCGACATACCGGGCCGGCTTGCGTGTGGCGAGGACAGTCGTCAGGGCCAATGCGTCGCCGTAGCTGAAGTAGCCGTTCGGCAGGAACGGTGTCCGGCCGTCGAGGTCGCGGTCAACGACGTCCGAGAAATCGGCGAATTGCTTCATGTCGTCGGCGAACGTTCTGAAATGCCGGCTCTTGCGCTCCATGCGTTCGAGCAGCCAGGAATATGGCGTTCGATTCAACTCAGTTTTGACAACGTGGTCGCTGTCGAGAGAGTAGCTAGGCCCGGATTTCGATATCCGGGCATGAGCACTCGTCCATTGGTGTCATGCGGCACCAACGTATGGGCGCCCTGGAACATGTCGAGCCTTGGATGTGATATCTTATCAATAGTTTCGTTAGTCGGCACAGGCGTACCGGTTCAGACCCGCCGCCACCGCGTGGGGGGCGCTGAGAACGGAAGGTGGCGGGGCGCGCGAGACAGATACTCGGTTCGCAGAAACAGCGTACAAGCGCCGCTCAATCCGAGCCGCGCCAGGATCTGCGCCGCCGGCCCTCAATGGCCCGAGCGGCGGATCAGACCCTTGAGGCGCTGGTCGGCGGTGTCGAGGCGGTCGGCGATGCCGCGCCGGATGCATTTGCCGACGGAATCGCCGGCGTAGAACCCGACCGTCTGGTCCTGGTTGCGGCAGGACTGGACCGGCGGCCACGCCACCACGCCCGCCACGACCAGCAGCACGACCAGGCAGTCGACGACGAGCCAGCCCTTCCAGCCGAGCCGGAAGCCGCGACGCCGCTCGGGCGCCCGGTTCCGGCGCGGGGTGCGGTGCGCGCCGTCCGGGCCGACCCGCGCCATGCGAGCGCGGAAATGGGCCTCCTCGAGGGCGTCGGAGGCGCGGCCGGACGAGGCCGGGAGGAGCGGGCGGGTAGACATGGCGGCCTCGCGGAGGTCGGTTCGGAGCGGATCGGCGGAGCGCGGAAGGGCCTTGAGCGGGCGCTCAGTCGATGAGCCGCTTCAGGAGCGCGAGGTTGTCCTGGATCGACAGGACGTTGCCGAGCATCTCGGTACGGGCGCAGGCCCCGGCCCCGACAAGACCGAGCCAGCCCGCCGCCGGGCGGGCGCTGCAATCCGCGAAGCTGCCGTACAGGAACAGCCCGGCCGGCACCGCGAGGAGGGCGAGCTTCGTCGGCGAGAAGAGCCGGCCGACGACGCCTCTGCGCGGCCGCCGCGCGTCGCGGTCGTCGTCCCAGTCCGTGTCGTCCGGCTCCCAGCCGTAGCGGTCCGCCTGGTACGCCGCCGCGTCGATGTCCCGGTCCCGGCGATACATGGCGTTCCGTGCTCGGTCTGATCAGTCGGACCGAAGATGCCACGCTTTCGTGAAGCTCAACCTAAAAGCAATGTTTAAGTTCTTCTGAACCGGTCTCGCCCGGCTCAGGCGGCGAGCGCACGCCTCACCGTGGCGCGCAGATCCGCCAGGGAGAAGGGCTTGGTCAGCACGTCGGTGACGATAGCGTCGAGCCCGCGCGCGCGCTCGCGCTGATCGGCGAAGCCGGTCATCAGCAGGATGGTCAGGTCGGGGAAATCGCGCTTGGCGGCGAGGGCCAGCGCGATGCCGTCCATGAGCGGCATGCGGATGTCGGTGAGCATCAGGTCGAAGCCGCCGTCGGCCTCGTTGAGGCGGTCGAGCCCGTCGCTGCCGTCGTTGGCCGTGACGACCGCGTGCCCGTCGATCTCGAGCCCCCGCTTCAGGAAGCCCCGGACGGTCTCTTCGTCATCCACCAGGAGGATGCGCGCCATGTGGTCCCGTAACCGTCCCCGAAATCCGCGCGCGCCGCGTCGCGACGCCGCGCACGCTCAAATGTCGACAGACGCAGACGAATTCTCCGTCTGTCAAGTCGTCGCAGGCTGAATTGTCCCGCGGGTCGCGGCGCGCGGCGAAAATGCCGCGCCGCGGGCACGGTCAGGCGTCGAACAGGTCCGGGGCGCCGTCCCCGTAATCGACCACGCCCACGAAGGGCAACTGGCGGAAGGCGTGGGCGGCGTCCATCCCGTAGCCGACGACGAACACGTCGGGGCAGGTGAAGCCGACGAAATCCGCGTCGATCGTCACGGCGCGCTTGCCGGGCTTCTCCAGCAGCACCGCGGTGAGGACGCGCCGGGCGCCGCGGGCCATCAGCAGGTCCTTGGCGAAGACGACGGTCCGGCCGGATTCCAGGATGTCGTCCACGAGCAGCACATCCCGCCCGCGCACCTCGCTCTGCACGTCGCGCAGGATCTCGACCTGCCCGCTGGAGACCGTCCCGGTGCGGTAGCTCGACAGGTGCACGAACTCGACCTGCGGGGCGAGACCCACCCGGTGCAGCGACCGGAGCAGGTCGGCCGCGAACATGAAGCTGCCCTTGAGCACCGCCACGACGAGGAGGTTCTCGGGCCGCGCGGCGAGGATCTCGCGGGCGAGCTCGTCGTTGCGCTTGGCGATGGCCGCCTCGTCGAACAGGGTGCGGACGCGCCGTTCAGGGATGCTCATCTCTCGTGTCCCGAAGCCCGTTGGCGCGGCGGCGCCCGCCGCCACGCTCGGGAACGGTCTTAGCGTCCCGGGCGCGCGCGGGGAACTCCGGATCCGCCAGATGGTCCGGCGCCGTCGACGCGGGTCAGCCTTCGGCCGCCTGCCGGAACGGTCGGAGCAAGCGGGTGAGCCCGCGCCGGTGCGCCGGCCGGGCCGGTCGCCGCGCCGCGGCCAGGTCCGGCCCCGCATAGGTCCCGTCGGCGTCGTTCCCGTCGACCGCGTCGTCGTCCGGGTCGTCCGGTTCGACGTGCCGGACCTGCTCGAGGACGTCCGTCACGATGCGCGGGATGGGCCGCGCGTGCTCTTCCAGGAGCAGCGAGGCTGTCCAGAGGCGACTCGCGTTCGCGAGGGGCAGCTTCCCCTGTGTCAGGCGCTCCATCAGCATCCGGTCGGCGAGCGAGGCCGCGAGGTCGCTCACGATCTCGAGCTGATCCTGCTGTGTCGTGCTCTTCATGGCAGTCTTCACGCTAACGAAAATAGTCTTCTCCCAAACGGGACGGTATGCGAGCAAATTTGGCGATTCTATAACGTGCGTGAGCATTGGAGCGGCCGCCTGTGTACAGACCGGCTCCGGCGCGAGGATCGGTCCCGTCAATTCCGATCGGGGCGGGGTGAGGGTTCGGGCTGGCCCTGATACGGCGCGGTGCCATCCGCGCACAAGCAAAAGGGGCTGGCGATCCGCCAACCCCTCGCGCTGTCGAGCTGAATGGATGGTACCACCGCCCCGGCTCGAACGGGGGACCCCCAGATCCACAATCTGAAAATCTAAGCGCCGAGAAAAATTCCCAGATTTTTGTCCCGTATTTTTGGCATTTAATTTCAGTAGTTTGGCGGCGACACCCTCAGTTTCGAGCGCGGACAGGAGCTCCACGGGGCTTGCACGGTTCTGGTAAGCCGGTGCCCATATGCTTCCCAGGAATTTTCCACGGAGCTCCCGCAGTGCGCCTTACCCAAAAGACGGTCGCCCATCTCGAATTGCCACCCGGAAAATCCGACGCCATCTTTTTTGACGAAACCTTGCCGGGTTTCGGTGTCCGCCTTCGCGCTGGGGGTAAGCGCACCTGGGTTGCGCAATATCGGGCGGGCGGGAAAACGCATCGAGAAAGCTTGGGGGCCGTAGGCACCGTCGGCCTGGACGAGGCACGTGCCCACGCCAGGAAACTGCTGGCCTCCGTGCAGCTCGGAGCCAACCCACAGGCTGAGAAGGCCGCCACGCGCGCACATGCGGCACTCACTCTGGGCGCGGCTGCCACGCGGTACCTCAAGCATGCCGAAGCCCAGTTGCGCCCCCGCAGTTTTGAGGAAGTCGAACGCCATCTCGAACAGCACTGGGCCCCTTTGCGGGAAACGCCCATCCATTCTGTCTCCCGCCGGGATATCGCGGCCCGGCTGTCAGAAATTTCCACGTCGCGTGGGCCGTATGCGGCCAACCGAGCACGTGCCACGCTGTCCGCACTTTTTACCTGGGCAATGCATCAAGGGGAGGTTGAGCAAAACCCAGTCATCGCCACCGGAAAAGCGACGGAGGAAATCCGCCGGGACCGGGTGCTGTCTGAGCCGGAAATTGCAGCAGTCTGGCACGCGTGCGGTGCCGACGATTACGGGCGTATCGTGCGGCTGCTGATGCTTACAGGCCAGCGCCGCGAAGAAGTAGGCGCCATGCGGTGGAGTGAACTCGAATTGACCGGCCCCAAGCCGGTCTGGCGATTGCCGGCTGCCAGGACAAAGAACAACCTCCCGCACGATGTTCCACTGTCGGATCTGGCCCTGGAAATTCTGCATTCTGCACCTCGACGTGCCGTGCCGGGCACCGGCGGCGCCGATGGGCGCGACCTAATTTTCGGCGAAGGCAAAGGGGCCTTTCAGGGCTGGTCGAAGGCCAAATCCGCTATGGATGATCGCATTCTTCGGCAGTCGAAGATGAAAATCCCGCCGTGGCGGCTGCACGACCTTCGGCGCACGATGGTCACGCAAATGAACGAGCTTCGAATTTTACCACACGTGGTCGAGGCGGTTGTAAATCATGTCACCGGGCCGTCCAAAATGGGTGTCGCGGGAATTTACAACCGTGCCGCATACGCCACTGAAAAGCGCGAGGCCCTAATTTCCTGGGCTGCGCACGTGAAAAAGATCGCGAACGAAATTTATTGGGACTGGTAATTCCGGTAATTCGAAGTCTGAAATATCGAAATTCAAGTGCGTCAAAATAAATAGAAAGCATCTCCGAGGTGTTGACAAAGTGGTGTTGGCGCCCAACACTATGGGCCGTTAACAACCGCTGGAGAACGTCAATGACACTTCAACCCAATGCCGGCCCCAATGCCGGCCCCAGTGCTGGCAACCCTCTGAGCGCTTCCGACCGCGTGGCCCTGAGCCGCATCGTGGGCACCGCCGAAGCGAGTGCCTACTGCGGGTTCGGGGAGCAATACTGGCGGCACCTCGTGAGAGCGGGGAAGGCTCCGGCGCCGGTCAAGCTCAATCAACGTCGGTTCGGGTGGCGGATGGCCGATCTCATCGCGTTCAACGACGCCCGCGCCGCCTGACAAAAGTACAGGGTTTACACGGGGGCCGTTCCAGAGCCCCATTGCCTGTCAGATCAAATACCCGCCGACCGGTGCTGCAATTGCCCTCGGTGATGGACTGGTCCGGTAAGCAACCCGCTACGTCTAAATCCCGCAACGCCTGCTGCTACAGGTGAAAATAATGACTGAAGTCGAAATCAATCGGCGCATTTTGCGCGATGTCAGAAAGAGAAAGAGCGAAAATGTCCAATTCAAATTCGACCCGTGCCCACCTTGGGTTTAAGATCCGCATTCATTTCGCTCGGCTTGAGGGCGAGCGCGATCTGGATATCGGAAATCCGATCGTCGCGTTTGAGGATGAGTGCGGCAATTTTAGTCCGCGCCGGCCGGAGCCCGGCGAGACACACGCGCACGCTCCTGCCTTTATTTCGTTTGAGGAAGCGAACGAATTTCTTCTAGACCGCGAAATCAAGCACGTCGATCATGCGCGGCTCATTCAAGACGAAAAGGAATGGGGCCTAAGCCCGTATTGGGAGTTTGTCGAAAACCCCGATGCCCTCCGTAGCATTCAGCCAGCACTGCCCTCGTTCGGGGGGTTTCAGGAACTCAAAGCATTTCATATCTGGCTTAATCGAGACATTCTCGAATATCGAGCTCATCTACTCCCATATGCTGAGTTCCGTGATGCGCTCCGAGACGAATTTCGAATGTCGCCGTTTCGCGCAGGATCACCTGCGGAAATAGAGCACGGTTCACCGGGTCTCGCGCGAATTACGCGACGGATGCTGGCCAACCGCAAAACGCGCTGGACCCAGAAGCGCAAGCAATTGCCGGTTGGAACACCTCGCTATCGCATGGATGCTCAGCTCTACCTGCCCTGGCATGATTTTGATGCCAATGGAGCTCCTGTCGTCGCCGTGACGGATGATGAATGGGCTTGAGCCGGTGCCGCACTGATCTGCACTGACGCTCGAATAAAAATGGCCCGGAACCTCAGGAAAGGTGCCGGGCCAGTCATCCAATTCACGGGATCATTTGTAATGGCTATCACCAATAAGTCAACGCGCTCGCTTACTTTCGGCGAGGCAATCGCGCCGTTCCGCAAAGCTGGCGTTCCCGCTTCCGAATTACTCCCCATCGCACCGCCGGACGCGGACGTGGCTGACAGTTTCCGGCACGCCAAGGTGAACGGAAGCCTCGGCAAGGCACCAGGGCGTTACCTCGCTGGCCCGCGGAAGTGGGTCGGCCTTTCGGGCGACCATCTCAAGAATGGTCTCGACAAGCGCACCCGCACGGAAGCCCTGGATTGGCCCACAGGCAACGTCGGGCTGGTATGCGGGTCATTTCCTGCCGTCGATTGCGACGTGGGCTCAGAGGGCGCCCGGGAGCTGATAGAGCGGGTGGTCATCGCCACGTTCGGCCGCGTCTACGCGGAGCGCCTCCGGGGCAAAGGCCCCCGGCGACTGTACGCCCTCCGCAGTGATCCCGAACTGGATCCCAGCCGCCACGTGCCCAATGAGAAATGGGCGTTCCGGCTGCCCGACGATGGCGACACATTGCACAGCATCGATATCCTTGGGCACGGCAAGCAATTCGTTGCGGCGGGCGTCCACCCGAGCGGGGACGCCTATGAATGGCATCCGGATCGCGACCTATGCGCGATGGTGCAGGACGACGAACTCGAATTTATCGAGCGTATGAACATCGACCAGCTTCGGGCCGCTTTCGAAAAGGCCGTGCGGGATGCGGGCGGCACGGTCGAACTCATGACCGGTGGTGGCGCTGCCGGCAAAGGCACTGCGCGGGATTATAGCTGGGACAAGCCGACGATAGCCCCAAAGCGGCTAATTGCTGCCATGCAGAAAATGCCAAATACCCACGCGCACTTCCCAGATCGTGAAAGCTTTGTTGCTGTCATCGCCGGATTTAAGGCGGCAACGGGCTGTGAAGCTGACAATTTCGAAGATGACATGCGGGACTGGGCTGCGGGGGGAGAGCCCGGGTTCGGTTATGAGGGTGCGGAATTCGAAAAGATTTGGCGGAGCACTCGTCTCCCCCGTGTCACACCCGATTATTTGCCAGGGCTTCTGCGCAAGCGCGGTGTGCGCGATCTCGACGGCATCGCTTTCGAAGATGATGACGCTGGCGGCAGTGCCGCGGACGTGTCGCGGGAAATCAGCGGACACAAGGCCGCCGAGAAGGCTGCGAAGGCTGCGGAGAATGGGCCGCTACTCGCCCGGGCGATGGGCGCCTACGTATTCCAGCACATGGGTACCGCTACAGGTGCCGCCTCGCGCAATATCCGCCAGCCGATGCGCCTGCGCGCGCACCCTGAGCGTGTATGGAGTGCCACGGAATGGTGGGACGGCAAAACTCCGGATCCGAACACGGCTCTATTTCAGGAACTGCACATCGCATATTCGAAAAAGACGGGCTTGAATGACTTTCTCCGAGATTTGGAAAAGGCTCATCCGTTCGCATTTTTCACCCGCGAAATCCGGCACCCGGGATACGATTACGGGGAAGTGGTCGAGCGGCGTGACACGCGCGGTAACCCGGACGGTGCATTGAATGTGCGGCAGCGGTCACAGGCTCAGAACGCCGCTGCCAAACCCCGGCGCAATCTCGCTTTAGCAAGGGCAGATCGGGAGCTTTTTCTCGATTTCATGCGTCGCGGTTTCGGGGATGGGCAGGTTACGGAATATCTGCTCGATACCCTCGCGTACAAGGTCCAGA
This sequence comes from Methylobacterium sp. 275MFSha3.1, assembly GCF_900108435.1. Taxonomy (NCBI): domain Bacteria; kingdom Pseudomonadati; phylum Pseudomonadota; class Alphaproteobacteria; order Hyphomicrobiales; family Methylobacteriaceae; genus Methylobacterium; species Methylobacterium sp. 275MFSha3.1. Next base: position 82,830 of record NZ_FNWP01000026.1, read on the forward strand.
CCGGCAAGCGTCCGGGGCACATGCTGGTAATCGAAGGTGAGCCGGAAGTCGGGAAATCGCTTTTTGCAGAAATGCTCATCGCACTTTTCGACGGTACTGGGCCGCATGTCAGAAGTCGGATCGACGGTGCTAAATTAATGAACGAAGCCGCCCTGCGGTTCATCTTCGGACAAATCGAAGGGTGCCGCATTTGTTCGGTCAAGGAATTGCCGGAAGGTTCAGGGCGGGCGACAACCGCGGCACTTATTTCGACCGTGAAGCAAATGGTGGATGCCGGTTCCGGCGGTGACTACATCGATATCGAGAAAAAGGGCGTAGACAGCCGGTCGATCGAAAATCACGGCTACATCATCGCCACGACAAATTATGAAAATGTCATCCCCATTGAGGAACGTGACCGCCGGATCATGCCGGTACGATTTCGGATCACGCAAGCCAACCGCCCCAACCAGGAATTCTACGTGCGCCTTGGGGCGATCCTGGCGGACCCGGAGCGATTGGCGGCGATTTGGGATTATCTCGCCTCGCGGGATATCCGCGGCTATCGAGCCGACAAACCGCCCCCGGTCACGGCCGAAAAGGCATCGGCGCAATATCGCGGTATGACAGACCCCGTGCGCCACATGGCAGTTGCGGTCGATACGCTGATACAGGCCGGCCGTGGGATCGTGACCCTGGCCGATATCGTGCCCCTGATGAACTGGGCTGGGGGGATCGAGGCCAGCGAACGCGGCGATTGGGATAATGGGGGCGACCTGTACAGGATGGGAAAGCCGGTGGCCGGCGTTTCGGCAGGTAGCTCCACTCCGGTACACGTGAAGGCCCTGAGTTGGCTTGGAGAGAAGGCCCGGAAGCGCGAAACCAAATTGGACCGAGGATCCACCCGCGCGCCCACTGTCTACGCGCTTAAAGGGAGCGCGGTGCCTATCGAGGATATGCAGTGGGCCGAGCTGTCCGCCCTGCTGGGAAAGGACCGTGAGCGGCATCCTGTACGCGAGGGTGTGCGGGCCAAGCCTTATGATGTGCGGATCGATGACATGCCGCCTGTGGTGGACCGGATTGCGGGGGACGATGGGCGAGACGCTGACAGTGCCGATCGGGGCAACGTGGTCTCGATAAATCGGCGGCGACAGGCCTGATCGGGCACTGTCCGGCGGGCGTGCCCGGCGGGTGAATTGATAGGGGCGGGATGGGTTTTCGGATCTGTCTCGCCCAAAATCATTTTAAAATCCCAGGTTGCATCGGTAATTTCCGGGGTGTGCTCGCATCGGCTGTTTTTGGCTCGGATGGTCCATGTCCTCGGAGCTTCGTCCATGTCCTCACGTCAAACAAAATTTGAAATCTTTTAAAAAAAAACTTGATTGCGCACAATCGATGCAGACATGGGTCCCCGAGCCAGGACATGGGTGCGGACACAAGGCGCATTTTACGCCCAGAAACCAAAGAAAAATTCTAACCCATTGATAGCACTGTATTTTTAGCTGTTTCTGTTTTCCTTTGAGGACATGGAGGGCATGGAGGACATGGAGAAAGTAAGTCGTACTGGGAAAGGGGAGTTTTCTAAGAGGAAATTAAATAAAATATTTCGTTTGGGTATTTTCTAAGGGGCTTTCTGAGGCCGTTTTGTAGAACACAGACCCAAAACAGGGGTGCTCCATGTCCTCACGTCCTCACTGATACAACCTGAGGCCGTAGGGGCTGCTACGGTGCCCCATTCGGCGGGAGGCCGATCACGAATTTCGCGAACCGCCTGGCGTATCGCCGGGGCGGTGTTCCCGGCCACCCATGCCCCATTGCCCGGCGCGGCCCGGTCGCGGTCGGTCGGGCCCTCGCCGCCGGAATGGATCAAAGGGGCCGCCCTTGGCGAAGTGGACACACGGCACGGCAAGTAACCCTGGACCGGGCACCCGCCTGAGGCGCCAAAGCTGGATTAGATCTGGCAACACCAAGCAAACCATGCCAGATTTCAATGGGGTATGGGAGTTACGCATATGTTACGTGCAGTTCTTGATCCGAATACGAAGCGCATCGTCTACCGGGACGACAATTTAAACGGTGCTGCAAATGTCTCGCTGCCGGAATTAAGCGTCGGTCCCGCGCCACAAAATGCCAGCTCTCCGGGCAACGGGTCACAGGGCAGCGCTACGCCGCGTGCGGCCTACCCGGATTTCCTGTCGCAGCTCGAAAAGGACCGCGGATTACCGACCGGGTATTTGGCACAAACTCGGGCAGTTGAAAGTTCGAACGGGAAAAACCTCGCAAATCCGAATTCGAGTGCGAGAGGCGATTTCCAATTTATCACTTCGACGGCCCGGAAATACGGGGTGGACGTGAACGATCCCCTTTCCAGTGCGCGCGGTGCCGCCGATCTCGCCGCCGACAATGCCCGGTATTTTCAGAACCGCTTCGGGCGCACGCCTACCGGTGCCGAGCTGTACGGGATGCACCAGCAAGGCGCGGCCGGTTTCGGCAATTTGATGGACGGTCGCGCGCCGGGCGGTGCTGCACAGTCGCTCAACGGCGGAGCCGGAATGTCAGCCTCCCAGTTCCTAGCGAAACTTCGTAGCGTCTACATGAACGCCAAGCCGGATATTCCCGGCGATCCGACTGCGCAGCGTGGGCCCACGGTCGAGGCGGCCAACGCCGCAAATGCCCCGCTGCCGGGAGCACAGGGACCGACAAATCAGCCCGGATCGAATGCGATGCCGGTAGCGGTCGCACCGCAGGTGCAAGACCAGAAATTCAACGGCGGAATTGTCGGCCTGCTACAGGGCGGCGATTACACGGGGGCCGGTGCGAACAAGGATTTTGCCGGGAAGATGGGCGATTTCACCGGGTCCAGTGCGTTCACGTCCGGTGTGAAGGGGCTGATGGCAGCTCTGGGCGGCGGTGGGCAGTCGGCCCCCGTACGGGCACCGGGCATCCAGAACCTTCCGGCCGAGGATCAGGAAAACCGGCCGAACATGTCCCTCATGCAGATGCTCTACGGACAGAGCGGCGGCCGGCCCCTGTTGGGCTGACAGGCACGAGTGCGGCCTGAGCGGCTGCGGGGCGGTTTGGCGGCAGCAATGCCTCCGATCCGTCCCCGGCCGCTGGCGGGGCTCCTGCCGATCCCCTGGCCTATCCTGGGCACGGTGCTACCGTGCCGCGTGGTCGGCGGTGCTACCCAGCCCCAGTGCCAGTGCGTTCCAAAACGCGCTGCACTTGCGCCGCCGACCATGTTCCCCCGCGCGCTGTCTCGATCCGCCGGGCGTTCAATTCGGCCGCGATGGCACGGAGCGAGGTTGCCCCGGCGGCCCGGATGCTGGCGATGACGGGTAGGACGTTGGCCGCGAAAGCATCGGCCGCACGGGCCGTGCTCTCGCCTCCCGCGCGGCTCGCTACCGGCAGATTGGTCCGGTTGCCGAGCTGCACGCCCTGAGCCCGCTTGGCAGCCAGTGCAGCCTTCGTGCGGGCGGCGATCATGGCCCGCTCTTTCTCGGCCAGCGCCGCGTACAGGTGCAGCATGAAGGGGTCGGCATCCTCGCCCAGCTCCGCCACGACGAACGGCACCCGCTGCGCCATGAGGCCGGCGATGAAGGCCACGTCGCGAGACAGGCGGTCGAGCTTGGCGACTACTACCGCGCATTTGGCCTTCCGGGCGGCTGCCAGCGCCGCGGCAAGCTGCGGGCGCCGGCTGAGTGCGTCGCTGCCCTTGCCGGTCTCCACCTCCACGTATTCGGCCACGATGCCGTAGCCGTTGGCCTGGGCGAACGCCTGGACAGCGGTGCGTTGCGCCTCAAGGCCGAGGCCGCTCTTACCCTGCCGGTCGGTCGAGACGCGCAGGTAGGAAATCAGGGTTCGGGCGGGGTCGGACATCGGTTCGTCTCGCGTCGTGTTACATAGCCATACGCACATATGGCATTGTTACACAAGCCCGAGTGGAGCAATCGGCCCAAGTAATACTGGGGCGGTACCCACCACAGAACGTGGCCCATCGTGTCATTTCAAGTCAGCCCCATAATCCTGACACGAAGGCTATCAGTCTCTGCCACGATCAAATGGGCGCCATTTTCTAAGAAATTTCAGAAACAGCCCCCACCCCGTCGATGGTACCAAGGGCCGTTCTTAAATTTGGCACTAGACGCGCGAGACTGGCCCCTTTTCCAGGAAGTTCATCTTCGAACCCCCACTCACCCCCATTTTCGGAGCGAGGTACCATGCCGCTTTTCCAGGGCTTGCCGTTCAACCCCCCCCCCCCCCCCCCCCCCCCCCCCCCCCCCCCCCCCCCCCCCCCCCCCCACCCGGGCCTTCGCTGGCAGTGAGGTACCGGGTCCGATTTTCCAGAGCCCATCGCTCGACCTCCGCCACCGGGGTCTTTTCCCAGCGAGGTACCGTGCGCTATTTTCCAGCCGGTCCGAAATGCACCCCCTCACCCCCGGCCTTCGTGGCAGTGAGGTACCGGCCCCCAATTTCCATTGAGCCCCTACCTCCGGGAGGTTCGCTGTGAAAAAGCGCCCGCTCGACAAAAACTACATGCTGGAAGTCCATGCGGCCCGGCGCTTTCATGAACTGCTGCGCCAGGATCGTGCCCGCGATGCCCAGTGGCGGAAGGATCAGGCGAAGGCGCGAGCGCGAGCCGACCGAAAGGCCGCGCGGATTGACGGGCTGGTGCGGACGGCGGAGGTGCGTATCGCGGCGTGCAAGGATGCCCCGACCCCGCTGGCAGTGCGCCAAATGCGCCGGATCGCGGACGACAGCACCAAACCCGCACGGGTGCGGGTCGAGGCTGCCGCCCGGATCCTCGAATGGACAGATTGGGCGTCGGACTGTGACGCGTCAGTGTCTCATTCGGGATAATCTGGGTGATAGGTGCACTTCACTTCGCGATCCACGTCGCTCGCGAATTTCGCCTTGCTGGGCAAATTGGACAGCTGCGGTCCGGGATGCCAGCCGTCCACGTTATGACCACCACGTGCGTCGTAATTCACGCCGCCAGTGGTCGTGATATCGGTGATCTTCCGCACTTGCCCGGCGGGCGTGATGTAGCAGACGCCGACTGCGAGTGTGTTCGGATTGACGGTCATGATCCCCTCTGTGCGTGAGAGGGGCGCCCATTAACGACCGCTGAGCCGCCGATCAAGCGACAACCCCTGTCGCCTAATTGACGGTGTACTCGATCCCGTTCGGCTGCACGCGCAGAATGGTGAGCGTGCGTCCCTCTAGCGTCACCGACCGGCCCTCCTGCACGGCGATTGGAATTGTGGGGGATGCCTGGGCGTAGCCCTGCGGGGTGCGCGGACCGACCACGGAATAGCTCTGTGTGGTCGCACTGCCAGAAACCGGGGTGGTGCCGACCATGCCGCTGACCGTGGTGGTTTGCGTGTTCGGGATGATGAGCGGCGTGCGCGTCATCGTCGTCTCGTTGGTCTCGATCAGGATGTTTTGGCGGATCAGGTTCGCGGTTTTTCCCTGGCTGCCGACATACTGCACGGTGACGCGGCCGGCGTCGGTGGTGCGTCCAAACAGGTCGGCATTGCCAAAAGCGTTCGGCAGAGATTTCGTGACCTTCACGTCCATCACGGTATCGCCCGGCCCCGCCGACATCGGTTGCCCCGGTGCCGCAGTGGTGATGAGCTGGGCATTTTTCTGGACCGGATTACAGGCCGCCAACCCACCGGCAACCAAAACCGCGAACACCGCACGCATCATCAGGCAAATTCCCTCGTTGCGGCCTTCTGAGGGCTAGCTTGACGGTGAATCAATGCCAAATTGCGGGGCGTCTTGTAGGATCACCCTAAGGTGGCATTTTCGCCACGCTTGGACCCGTATCCTTGATCTCATCCGCGGTCCCCGTGCGGATTTACAACCCGAGAAAAAGCAGATTGGCATGCCTGAATTTTTGTATCGCTTCCGCCCGCTATTTCGGCTGTTAGATCATAATGAACTCGAAAATCAGGAAATTTACTTCGCTGCTCCTAAGCAGCTTAATGATCCAATGGAAGGTTTTCGAGATATCTTCTGGAAAGGTGATTCGATCGTATGGCGCAATTTCTTTCGACATTATTTAATTTGCTTGGACAACGCATACACGCAGTTCGTATTGGTCGGTGAGCAAGAGCCGCTCAGTTGGGACCACATACCGATACTTAATGATGGGACAATGAATGATGGCACGCCGTGGAAGGAGGCAGAACAAGCCATAATTGATCGATTTTTTGCCGAGCCTTCGGTCGCCGAACTAATTGATACTCTGTCGCGCCGAAATTTACCTGTCCGACGAAACGAGTTAGCAGCGCATTTGCGCAGCATTCACATATTCGCGCTCCTTACGATCCGAAAAGTGAATGCGGAGCGTGGCCTGGAGCAATGGCCTTCAGAAGGTGATGAGCAGCTTGAACATGCGAAAGGCGCAATAGCCACGTCTGTCAAGGCTTTACGGCAGCTTGAGGCATTTGAGGCTAGGCATTCCGCAACTGAAGCACAGGCTGACGAGCTCTTTGCGAGTCATAACCGACTTAACACTGCACTGCAATTGATAAATATTTATAACCAGGATGCAACGATAACTACTCCTAATAAGAATTTCCTGTTTTTCACCTTTCCGAGCGAATATCCAATTCAGATCGAATGCCTAATTTATCCAGATTGGTATGTCGCCTGTTTCATGTCAGAGTGCCGCAATTCTGCAATCTGGGGCACTTATGGCGACAGCCACACTGCTATCTGCATGAAATTCAAGGTTACTGAGCGTGAAAATATTGGAACGCTCGATCTAGAGCGGCAATACGGTCTTGGAATGACTGGACCGATTGTAGGCTACGTTCCTCATTCATTCCATGAAGTGGTCTATGAAAACAAACACGAGCCAGTTGATTTCTTTAGATCTATTGCCAGATTTCCCGAGTCGATACTGAGAGATAATTGGTACTCCGATAAAGATGGGAATGTCAGTCCCTGTGCGGATGAAATTTTCAATGATCAAGATGCGTGGAGAGATCGTTATTGGAAATTGTTTGAGAGTGGATTAGTCAGAAAGCTCGATCACTGGAGTCAGGAATGTGAGCATCGGCTTATTTTGAGCGGCGATCTGATCGATTTTTCTGAGTCCGCCAACCGCGTGACAAAATACCGATTTTGCGATCTGGAGGGGATTATATTCGGGATTAACACCCCTCTGCAAAAGAAGATCGAGATCATCAAAATCATAGAGGCGAAGTGCCGCAAAGAAGGGCGGGAGGCATTCCGTTTTTACCAGGCGCGGTATAAGCCTTCGACCGGGACGATAGAACATGACGAGATGCCGTTGCTTAAATTTTCGCGATAAGGCGTATGCGCGCGAATGACTCCTGATCCTAGTGGAACAACTCTGCCCTAAGTGATTAGCTAGGTGATGTAATGGCTAAATCGTGCATTGTAGGTGGTGGTCGCGCTGGATCGGCGGAGCATATTTTTCCCGCCTGCTTAGGCGGGCTTCGGGTCAATAAGCATATTTACTGTGGCAACCACAATCATGCTTACGGTGATCTGGCTGGAAATTTGGCATTTCAGCTCGCGTTATACAACGCGCGACTTGGAATAAAAAACACACGTAAAAAGAAAATAAAAATCGTTGAATTGACGGATCCCGAGACGGGCGCCAAATACAATTTCGACGGGGAAAATCTTAGTCCTGTCGGTGTCCGTATTATTGCGAAGGATGGCGAGCAAATCACGGCTGCGGTGCCTAATGAGCCTGACGCTATCAGGCGTTTTATTGAGGAACAAGAAGCGCAGGGTTTCAAGGTCGATATCAAGTCGGGACAGGTCCAAACGTACTACCCTGGAACTTTGAGGACGCAACAATCATTTGGTGGCCCAGAAGGACTTCGCGCAATTGGCTATGTGGCGCAGACTTTTCTGGCGCATTGTTTTTCAGATGCTGCTCATGCTGCGTCTATGGCGCAATTCATTGATTATACCCTGCACGGCAACTGCGAGCCCTTAGTTTGGTGGGATTTTGAGGCGCCTACCGACCTTCCGCCGAACGCATTTGAGTTCGGGCACCGCATCATTGTGGGCATCGATGCGGATAGAGGAGTTGTTTATGGCCGTGTGTCCCTCTTTTCTGCGCTCGATTTCGCAATGATTTTTTACGATGCGCCGGATGCGATCGCGTCTGCCTCGGTGATCAACGATATAGATCCATTGGCATCCGATATGCCGGATGATCTGAGGCAGATCCGCGAAAGTTCCGCGATCGCTTCGGTCATCCGGCCGGAAAACCTGACGGCGAGCTTGGCTTCGGCGGTCCGCGACGGCCGGGCACAGCAGCGGCATGCCGATCTTATGCGCCGAAGTGAGGAATACCAGCGGCGTAACGATGCGGCATCATTGTTGGAGAAAATCCAAGCTGCTGCCGATTTTCCCGCTAAGCAGCGCACTGTGCGAGAATTCTGGGACGCGGAGCCGCAACGCGTCCTAAATCTACTGAATGGAACGCTGAAAGGCATCAAGGGGCTCAATCGGCCACATGATTTAGGTTGGCTTCACCTTGTTCGCTGTCTGGAGCGTGCCACACAGAGGGACGAAACGGCTCCTTCAGGTTTAACAGCCGGTGCGCAGGCGGCAATCGGAATTGCGGCTGCTGCACTCGCTGGCGCGATGGGCGAAGCGATTCGAACGAATGCGCTCGGTCAGCATGAAACTGAAATGTTCCTAGGGGGCGGCCTGGGCATGCACGCCGCATCAGAGGCGGTGCTAGCGGCGGCGCCGTAGCCTCAGCAGAACCCGCCGATAAGCGGCGGGGTGTCCCCTCGGCTATATGCAAAAACGAGCACGCCGCTTCCCAGGTGCTTCCCAAACGGGAATTCTGGGAAGCGGCGACTCAGGCAGTGCCGGCTAAGGCATTGCAATCAATGGTACCACCGCCCCGGCTCGAACGGGGGACCCCCAGATCCACAATCTGGTGCTCTAACCAACTGAGCTACGGCGGCACTGGCGCGGGGTGTATCGTGGGCCGCGGCAGTTTTCAAGGCGATGCGTGCACGGGATTTGGACTTCGTGGACAGCGCCGTCCGAGCCCACCGCGCCGGCGCCGGCCGCGCTCCCGCAGCACTGCCCGTTTGCAACGGGCTCGGCCCCGGCTGTAACTGCGGCGGCGGGGCCGACGCGTCGGCCCCGCCGATCGGGCGGACCGGAGGCGAAGGGGCGGACCGTGAGCGCGCGACAGCCATCGGGCGCCGCCGGCGGGGGCAGGGCGCCCGGCGACGGATCGGCCGACGTCCCGGCCCGGCGGCCCGTCAGGCCGGCGCGGAGGCCCCGTCGGCGCTGGACCGGGATCGGACTCGTCCAGGCCCCCGGGCGGCTCCGCAGCCTCGTCCGACGGAGCGAGGGCGGCCTCGTCGCCCTCGCGACCCTGGTGGGCTGCGTCGCCGGCGTGGCGGTGTCCGCCATGACCTGGATCACCCAGACCCTGCGCGAGCATCTCTACCAGCTGCCCGCGGGCGCGCGCCTCAGCGCCGTCGACGCCGTGCCGCCGACGCTCCTGCTCGTGGGCCCGTGCCTCGGCGGCGCCGTCCTCGGCCTGCTGATCGTCGCCGCCAACTACGTCCGTGGCCCGCGCAAGCGCCCTGCCATCGACCCGATCGAGGCCAACGCCCTGCACGGCGGCCGCATGTCCCTGCGCGACAGCCTCTACCTCGCGCTCCAGAACGTCATCTCGAACGGGTCCGGCGCCTCGGTGGGGCTGGAAGCCGGCTACACACAGATCGCCTCAGGCCTCGCCTCGCGCCTGGGCATCGCCTTCGAAGTGCGGCGCAGCGACCTGCGCACCCTGGTCGGCTGCGGCGCGGCCGGGGCGATCGCGGCCGGCTTCGGGGCGCCGCTCGCCGGCGCGTTCTACGCCTTCGAGTTGATCATCGGCACCTACTCGATCGCCACGCTGACGCCCGTGGTCGTCGCGGCGCTGTGCGGCAACCTGATCTCGCGCGCCCTGATCGAGGCGCAGCCGCTCGTCGATCTCGGCGACATGCAGGCGGTCACGACCTCGCACGTCACCAGCCTCGAGATCCTGCCCAGCCTCGCCCTCGGGCTGTTCTGCGCGGGCCTCGGGATCCTGATCATGCGCGGGGTCACGCTGGTCGAGCGCCTCGTCCAGGCGTCGGGCGTGCCGCGGGTGGCGGCGCCCGCCTTCGGGGGGCTGTGCGTCGGCGCGCTGGCGCTGCTCGCGACGCCGCAGGTGCTCTCGGGCGGCCACGGCGCCCTGCACATGCACTTTGCCGCCGAGGGGCAGGGGCACGGGATCGCGGTCCTGGCCGGGCTGTTCGCCGCCAAGGCCACGGCCTCGGCGATCTCGATCGGCTCGGGCTTCCGCGGCGGCCTGTTCTTCGCGTCGCTGTTCCTCGGGGCCATCGCCGGCAAGCTGTTCGCCGCCCTCGCCCCCGTGCTGGTGCCGCCGCTGGCGGATTTCGGCCTGACGCCGCTCGCCTACGCGGTGATCGGCATGAGCGCGCTGGCGGTGGCGGTCATCGGCGGCCCGCTCACCATGACGTTCCTGGCCCTGGAGGTCACCGGCAGCCTGCCGATCACCGGCGTCGTGCTGGCGGCGGTGATTGCGTCCTCCCTCACCGTGCGCAAGACCTTCGGCTACTCCTTCGCCACGTGGCGCTTCCACCTGCGCGGCGAGAGCATCCGCAGCCCCCACGACGTCGGCTGGATCCGCTCGCTCACCGTCGGCCGGCTGATGCGCCGCAATCCCGGCACCGTGGCCCTGGACACGCCGCTGCCCACCTTCCTGCGCGCCCATCCCCTCGGCTCGCCCTCCCGGGTGATCGCCGTGGACGGGGCGGGGCGCTACGCCGGCATCCTAAACGTGCCCGAGACGCACGCGGCCGCCCGGGATTCCGGCGCCGACGCGCAGCCGGTCCTCGCCGACCTGCTCCTGCACGCGGACGATTTCCTGACGCCAGGCATGAACGCCAAGGACGCCGCGGCCGCCTTCGACCGGACCGAGAGCGAGGCGCTCGCGGTCGTCGAGAGCGCCGAGAGCCGGAAGGTGCTGGGCCTGCTCACCGAGAGCCACACCCTCAAGCGCTACAGCGAGGAGCTCGACCGCCAGCGCCGGGCGATGGCGGGCGAAACCGACTGATTGTCAGGCCGGGGTGTTGACCCGACACCGGCGCGGACCAATCACCTGACGCCGACGACCCGGGCCCCGCGGAGGCCCGCACTTCGGAACGCGTGGAGGATTCATGGCCGCCCCAGAAAACAGCCAGCAGCGTCGCTACCGCATCGCGGTGATCCCCGGCGACGGCATCGGCAAGGAGGTGGTGCCGGAGGGCGTGCGCGTGCTGGAGCAGGCGGCCAAGCGGCACGGCTTCGGCCTCCAGCTCGACTGGTTCGATTTCGCCAGCTGCGACTATTACGAGCAGCACGGCCGGATGATGCCGGAGGACTGGAAGGCGCGGATCGAGACCCACGACGCGATCTATTTCGGTGCCGTCGGCATGCCCGAGCGCGTGCCCGACCACATCTCGCTCTGGGGCTCGCTGATCCTGTTCCGACGGGAATTCGACCAGTACGCGAACCTGCGCCCGGTGCGGCTGATGCCGGGGGTGAAGTGCCCGCTCGCCGACCGCAAGCCCGGCGACATCGACTTCTGGGTGGTCCGGGAGAACACCGAGGGCGAGTACTCGAACGCGGGCGGCCGGATGTTCGTCGGCACCGACCGGGAGTTCGCCCTGCAGGAGACGATCATGACCCGGCACGGGACGGACCGGATTCTCCGGTTCGCCTTCGAGCTGGCCCAGAAGCGCCCGAAGAAGCACCTGACCTCGGCCACGAAGTCGAACGGCATCTCGATCACCATGCCGTACTGGGACGAGCGGGTGAAGGCGGTGGCCGAGGCCTACCCGGACGTCCGGTGGGACCAGTACCACATCGACATCCTGACCGCGCATTTCGTCCTGAACCCGGACCGGTTCGACGTGGTGGTGGCCTCCAACCTGTTCGGCGACATCCTGTCGGATCTCGGGCCCGCCTGCACGGGCACGATCGGCATCGCGCCCTCCGGCAACATCAACCCGGAACGGGTGCACCCGTCGGTGTTCGAGCCGGTTCACGGCTCGGCGCCGGACATCGCCGGCCAGGGGATCGCCAACCCGATCGGCCAGATCTGGTCGGGGGCGATGATGCTGGAGCATCTCGGCGAGCACGCGGCGGCGGCCGAGATCGTCGGCGGGATCGAGCGGGTGCTGTCCGAGCGGACGCTGCGCACCCGCGACCTCGGCGGCAACGCCGACACGCAGACCTGCGGCAAGGCGGTGGAGCAGGCGCTGGGGTAGGGCAATCACCCCGAGCCTCCCTTCCAGGCCCTCATCCTGAGGTGCCCGCGTCAGCGGGCCTCGAAGGAGCCCTCCAGGGATCGTGAGACCGCTGGAGGGCTCCTTCGAGGGCTACGCTGCGCTCCGCCCATCAGGATGAGGTGGGATTCCGTTTCCGTCTCAAGGCTGTCGTTGAGATGCCCTCTCCGTCATCACGAGCGGAGGTCCGAACACATCGACAGCCAACGGAACGAGCGCGGGAGGCCCCGTTCTCCGCGGCGTCAGCGCGGGCGGCGGCGCACGCTCACCACGTTGCTCGCCGGCTCGGCCTTGCCGGTCTCCGCCGGCAGGGTGTCGAGGGCGGTCTTGACGATGGTCTTGGCGTCGAGGCCCGCCTCGGCGTACATCTTCTCCGGGCTGTCGTGGTCCTGGTAGGCGTCCGGCAGCGTCATCGTCCGCACCCGCACCCCGCCCGCGTCCAGCGCGCCCCGCTCCGCCAGCAGGTGCAGCACCATCGCGCCGAACCCGCCCCGCGAGCCCTCCTCGATCGTGATCAGAACCTCGTGGTCGCGCGCCAGATCCAGGATCAGCGCCTCGTCCAGCGGCTTGGCGAACCGCGCGTCCGCCACCGTCACCGCCACGCCCTGCTCGGCCAGCGTGTCGGCCGCCTTCAACGCCTCCGACAGGCGCGTGCCGAGCGACAGCAGCGCCACACGCGCCTCCGCGTCGCGCCGCACCACCCGGCCCTTGCCGATCGCCAGCGCCTCGCCCCGCTCCGGAAGCTCGACGCCCACACCCTCGCCGCGCGGGTAGCGCAGCGCGATCGGGCCCGTGTCGTGCGCGTGGGCGGTCGCCACCATGTGCACCAGCTCGGCCTCGTCGGAGGCCGCCATCACGGTCATGTTCGG
>NZ_FNWP01000028.1:0-83933 GCF_900108435.1 Methylobacterium sp. 275MFSha3.1
CGCTGGTCTTGTTGTCGAGCACCAGGTCGCCCCGGTCGGTGATCAGGGTCAGCACGGCGTGGCCCTCGCCCTTCTCGTCGATCACCACGGTCATGCGCATCGCCCGCCGCGGCAGGCCGGCCTCGGCCAGCATGTGGCGCTTGAGCAGCTGGAAGTCCTCGCAGTCGCCGATGCCGTCCTCGGCCAGGTCCCAGCGGTCGGCCACGTGCAGGTGGTCCTGGTCGGTCATCGGCTCGATCGCCTTGTTGACCCGCCGGTTCACCGACACGATCGTCGCCCAGGTCGCCGGCGTCAGGCTGATCCGGGCCGGCTCGCCCCGGTCCAGCGCGCACTCCGCCGCGTAATTCTGACAGAACGTCACCCACGCCGCGATCGGCTTGGCGTCGCCCAGGATCTTGGCGCCCACGTCCGCGGGCAGGCTCGCCAGCGTCTGCGCCTGAACCGGAGCGGCGAGGCCGAGCAGCGTCGCCGCTCCGACCAGCATCCCCCGAACCGTCCTGAGAAGCGCCGCGCCCATCGAACCCGTCCCCGTTGTTGAGGACAGGATTGCGCCGCAGAGCCTCCGCGGCGCTGAAGCGGATGCGCGCAATTTTACCGATCCGCCGGCGCGGGCCCGCTCACGCGCGACAGCGTCGACGGGAGACTTGAGAACCCCTGTAAATCGGCGGCTTCGGCTTCGGAAACCGGAAACCTTGAGGGTTCGTCACCCGGGGACCCGAGCCTTCAGGAGCGCCGCCGCCATCGCGGGCGCAGCGGGGCGCGCCAGGACTGCGCTAGGCCGACCGATGTCGCGCTGCCCTGTGTCGCCTCGCTGCGCCCGCGATCACAAGGTGGAAACGCTCAGCCCGCCGTCTGGTCGAGCTTGCGCTCGGCCTCGCCCTTCAGCTCCGGGAAGTCCGCCTGCGTGTAGGCGCGGCCCCGGTGCGGGTCCTCGGTGATGCCCTCGTGCTCCAGGCGGCGCAGCTGCACCCGCCGGATCTTGCCCGAGATCGTCTTGGGCAGATCGGTGACGAATTCGAGCCCGCGCAGGCGCTTGAAGGTCGCGAGCCGGGCGTTGGTGAAGCGGAAGATGTCGAGCGCCGTCTCGGGTCCGGGGCTCGCTCCGGCCACCAGGGACACGTAGGCCTTCGGGATGGTGTGACGCATCGGGTCGGGCACCGGCACCACCGCCGCCTCGGCCACGGCCGGGTGCTCGATCAGCACGCTCTCCAGCTCGAAGGGGCTGATCCGGTAGCCCGACGACTTGAACACGTCGTCGGCGCGGCCGACGAAGGTGTAGCAGCCCTGCTCGTCCACGAAGGCGACGTCGCCGGTGTGGTAGAGGTCGCCGGCCGCGCCCGACAGGTTGCCCTGGCCGTCGTCGTAGCCCTGCATCAGGCCGGCGGGCCGGTGGGCCCCGAGTTCGAGGCAGACCTCGCCCTCGGTGGCCGGCTGACCGTCGAGGTCGAGGACGCGCACCCGGTAGCCCGGGAGAGGCCGGCCCAGGGCGCCCGGCACCACCGGCTGCCCCGGCGTGTTGGCCATGAGCGCGGTGGTCTCGGTCTGGCCGTAGCCGTCGCGGATCGTGAGGCCCCAGGCGCTCTTCACGCGCTCGATCACCTCGGGATTCAGGGGCTCGCCCGCCGCGCAGACCTCGCGCAGGGCGAGCCGCTTCCCGGACAAGTCCTCCTGGATGATCATCCGCCAGACGGTCGGCGGCGCGCAGAGCGTGGTGGCGCCGGTGCGCTCCAGCTGCGCCAGCAGCGCGGCCGCGTTGAACGGCGCCTGGTTGATCACCAGGATCGTCGCGCCGGCATTCCAGGGCGCGAAGAACGAGGACCACGCGTGCTTCGCCCAGCCCGGCGAGGAGACGTTGCAGTGCACGTCCCCCGGCTGCAGCCCGAGCCAGTACATGGTCGAGAGCGCGCCCACCGGGTAGGAGCGGTGGCTGTGGCGCACCAGCTTCGGCTTCGCCGTGGTGCCGGAGGTGAAGTAGAGGAGCAGCGGGTCGTCGGCGGCGGTCGGGGCGTCCGGCGCGAAGCTGTCCGAGGCCGTGAAGGCGTCGTCGTAGGCCGCCCAGCCCTCCGTCGGAGCCCCGATGACGAGGCGAACGGCGCCGCCCGTGTCGAGGCCGGCGAACCGTGCGATCTGCTCCGGCCCGGCCACGATCGCCCGCGGGCGGCCGCGGGCGAGGCGGTCGGCGAGCTCGTCGGCGGTGAGCAGCGTGGTCGCCGGGATGACCACGGCGCCGAGCTTCATCGCGGCCAGCATGGTCTCCCACAGGGCCGGCACGTTGCCGAGCAGAAGGAGCAGGTGGTCACCGCGCTTCAGGCCGAGCTGACGCAGGTGGTTGGCCACCTGATTGGACCGTGCCGCGAGCTCGCCGAAGCTGAGGCTCTGCTCGGCCCCGCTGCCAGCCTCGACGATCCGCAGGGCGGCGCGGTCGCGGCTCTCGGGGCCGGCGAGGACGGCGTCGAACCAGTCGAGCGCCCAGTTGAACGGCACCGGGTCCGGCCACGCGAAGGCCGCGACGGCGGCGGCGTAGTCGGTGCGATGGGCCAGCAGAAGGTCGCGGGCCTCCCGGAAGCTCGGCATGGTCGTTCCCCCTCGTCCTCGTTGACCGATCCCGACCCGGCGTCTTCAGGCCGGGATCAGATCCTCACCGGCCTCGCCCTGCGCGAGACGCTGAACCATGGCGGCGTGGAAGTCGCGGATCTGCCCGGCAATCGCCCCAACACTGCGGTCGTTGCGGGCGAAATCGTCGGCGTTCAGCGCGATCAGGCCGGCCGTGTAGCCGGCCTCGTTGTGTTCGAACGGATCCGCGTAGAGCCATGCCCACCAATCGCGGGGCGGGATCAGGCTGGCGCCGGGCTTGACCCGCAGCGCCGCCAGGAAACGGAAATGGCGCGTCAGCTCTTTCCGCCAGACCGACCGCGTCCGTTGGGGCACGAAGGCGAGCAGCTTCACGAGGTGCTCGTTGATGGTCTCCTCGCGCCCGCGCGCCTTCTGGGCGACGATTGCGCGCGGGAAGGCCATCTCGAACCGGACTTCGTCGTGGTCCAGCACATCCATCGCCTGGTCCCCGCTCAGGTGTTCTCGAACCGGGGCGGCCGCTTCTCTACGAAGGCGGCCATACCCTCCTTCTGGTCCTTGGTGGCGAACATGGCGTGGAACACCCGCCGCTCGAACCGGATGCCCTCGGTCAGCGTGGTCTCGTAGGACCGGTTGACCGCCTCCTTGGTCATCATCGCGATCGGCAGCGACATCGACGCGATGGTCTCGGCCGCCTTCAGTGCCTCGTCGAGGAGCTGGTCGGCCGCGATCACGCGCGAGACGAGGCCGGCACGCTCGGCCTCGGCGGCGTCCATCATCCGCCCGGTCAGGCACATCTCCATGGCCTTGGCCTTGCCGACGAAGCGGGTCAGCCGCTGGCTGCCGCCGATCCCCGGCATCACGCCGAGCTTGATCTCGGGCTGGCCGAACTGCGCCGTGTCGGCCGCCAGGATGATGTCGCACATCATGGCGAGTTCGCAGCCACCGCCGAGCGCGTAGCCCGCCACCGCGGCGATGATCGGCTTGCGCACGGCGACGAACCGGTCCCAGTCGGCGAACCGGTCGCCGGAATACATCTCCGCGTAGGTGGCGTGCTGCATCTCCTTGATGTCGGCGCCGGCCGCGAAGGCCTTCGCCGAGCCGGTGAGGACGATGCAGCCGATCCCCGGATCCGCATCCGCCTCGGTCGCCGCCCGGATCACCTCGCGGGTGAGCTGCGCGTTGAGGGCGTTCAGGGCCTTCGGCCGGTTGAGGGTGATCAGCAGGACGCGCCCGCGCGTCTCCGTCAGGATCGTCTCGTACGTGTCGCTCACGACTCGCCTCCCTGCCCGCGGAGCATACGGATGATCGCGGAAAAGTCCTCTCCCCCGTGGCCCGCGCCCTCGAACAGGCCGTAGATCTGCGCGGCCTCCGCGCCCAGCGGCGTCGCCGCCCCCGCGGCGATGGCGGCGGCCTGGGCGAGTCGGAGGTCCTTGAGCATCAGCGCGGCGGCGAAGCCCGGCTTGTAGCCGTTGTTGGCCGGCGAGGTCGGCACCGGGCCCGGCACCGGGCAGTAGGTGGTCAGTGACCAGCACTGACCCGAGGAGACCGAGGCCACGTCGTAGAGCGCCTGGTGCGACAGGCCGAGCTTCTCGCCGAGCGCGAAGGCCTCGCTGACGCCGATCATCGAGATGCCGAGGATCATGTTGTTGCAGATCTTGGCCGCCTGCCCGGCGCCGGCATCGCCGCAATGGAACACGTTCTTGCCCATCACCTTCAGCAGCGGCTCGGCCTTGGCGAAGGCGGCCGCGGCGCCGCCGGCCATGAAAGTCAGCGTCCCGGCCTTCGCGCCGCCGGTGCCGCCGGAGACCGGCGCGTCCACCGACAGGCAGCCCTGCGCCTCGGCGAGGGCGTGGGCCTTGCGGGCGCTCTCGACGTCGACCGTGGAGGAATCGATCAGGAGCGTGCCAGCGGGCAGGGCCTCGGCGAGCTGCGTCCAGACCTCGACCACGTGCCGCCCGGCGGGCAGCATGGTGATGACGGCGTCCGCCCCTTGGGCCGCCTCCAGGGCCGAGCCGGTGACAGCGACGCCTCCGGCGCGCGCCGCCTCCAGCGAGGCCGGCACCAGGTCGAAGCCGCGCACGGTGTGGCCCGCCTTCACGAGGTTGGCCGCCATGGGCCCGCCCATGTTGCCGAGACCGATGAACCCGATGGTCTGCGCCATCCTGCTTCTCCCTTGATTGCTGTCGTTCGCGTCTTCCACCCGCGTCCTCATCCTGAAGTGACCGGGACGCGGGTCTCGAAGGAGGGCTCCAGGAATCACGGCGGCTTCTGGAGCCCTCCTTCGAGGCCTACGCTACGCTTCGGCACCTCAGGATGAGGGTGTGGGTGGGAACGAGCGACGCGTCATCACACCGGCCCCGTGCGCGATTCCGAAAAAACCGGCTCCGCCCGCTTCTCCAGCCAGCGGGCGATCCGCGCCGGATCGACCGCGTCGAGGGTCGGTGGGTTCCAGCGCGGGCTCTTGTCCTTGTCGATCACCGCGGCGCGGATGCCTTCGCGGAAATCGCCCTCCGCCAGCAGCGCCAGCGAGGCGTGGAACTCGCGCTCCAGGCAGGCTTCCAGGTTCGGCGCGCCGCGGCCGAGCCGCAGGAGGCACAGCGTCAGGACGAGGCTCGACGGCGCCTTGGTCAGGAGCGTCGCCCGGGTCGCGGCGGCGAAGTCCGAGCCGTCCGCCGCCAGGGCCGACAGGATCTCGTCCACCATGTCGAAGGCGAAGCAGCGGTCGATCACCGCCCGGTGCGCGGCGAGCGGTGCCGGCTCCGGATCACGGGCGAGCCGTGCGATCGCGTCCCGCACGCCCGCCTGCCCGGCATCCGGGTCGAGCGCCACGAGGGCGTCGATCAGGTCAGGCAGACCCGCGGAGGGCACCAGGGCGTCGGCCAGCCGGCAGAAGATCGCGTCGGCGGCGCCGACCGGCTCGCCGGTCAGGCCGAGATAGGTGCCGAGTTCCCCGGGCGCGCGCGGCAGCAGCCACGTTCCGCCGACATCCGGCAGGTAGCCGATGCCGGTCTCCGGCATGGCGACGCGGGAACGCTCGGTGACGATCCGGTGCGTGGCGTGGCCCGCGAGCCCGACACCCCCGCCCATGGTGATGCCGTCCATGACCGCCACGAAGGGCTTCTCGTAGGCCGCGATGCGCGCATCGAGCCTGTACTCGTCCCGCCAGAAGGTCTCGGCGAAGGCGGTGTCGGGGCTGTTGTAGAGGGAGCGCAGGTCGCCGCCGGCGCACAGGCCGCGCTCGCCCTCCCCGGTGAGCAGCACCGCGGCGATGCCCGGATCGGCCGAGAACCGGTCGAGCGCCCGGTCGATCTCGCCGACCATGCCGTGGGTCAGGGCATTGAGGGCCTTCGGCCGGTTGAGCCGCAGTCGGCCCAGGGCGCCGACCCGCTCGACGATCACGTCGCTCATCGGCGCCCCCCGGTCAGCCCGCGGGCGATGATCAGCCGCATGATCTCGTTGGTCCCCTCGAGGATCTGGTGCACGCGCAGGTCGCGGACGATCTTCTCCACGCCGTACTCGGCGAGGTAGCCGTAGCCGCCGTGAAGCTGGAGCGCCTGGTTGGCGACCTCGAAGGCCGCGTCGGTGACGTGGCGCTTGGCCATCGCGCAGAGCTGGGTCGCGGCCGGGTCCTTGGCGTCGAGCGCGGCGGCCGCGTGCCGCAGGAAGGTGCGCGACACCTCCAGGCTCGTCGCCATGTCGGCGAGCCGGAACTGCAGCGCCTGGAAGTCGGTGAGCCTCGCCCCGAAGGCGCGGCGGTCGCCCATGTAGGCGAGCGCCTTGTCGAGGGCCGCCTGCGCGCCGCCCAGCGAGCAGGCGGCGATGTTCAGCCGGCCGCCGTCGAGGCCGCTCATGGCGATCTTGAAGCCCTGGCCCTCGGCGCCGAGGCGGTTGCCCACCGGCACGCGGCATCCGTCGAAGCGCACCGCGCGGGTCGGCTGGGCGTTCCAGCCCATCTTGCGCTCGTCGGCCCCGAAGGACAGGCCGGGCGTGCCCTTCTCGACCACGATCGCGGAGATCCCCGCCGGGCCGGCCTCGCCGGTGCGGACCATGCAGACGTAGAGGTCGCTGGCGCCGGCGCCCGAGATGAACTGCTTCTCGCCGGAGAGCACGTAATGGTCGCCGTCCCGCTCGGCGCGGGTGCGGAGCGCCGCGGCGTCGGAGCCCGAGCCCGGCTCGGTGAGGCAGTAGCTGGCGATCCGCTCCATGCCCATGAGCGATGGCAGCCAGCGGCGGCGCTGATCCTCGTCGCCGTAGGCGTCGATCATCCAGGCGCACATGTTGTGGATCGACAGGAACGCCGCCACGGTCGGGCAGCCGGTGCTGAGCGCCTCGAAGATCAGCGTCGCGTCGAGGCGCGACAGGCCGGAACCGCCGACATCCTCGCGGACGTAGATGCCCGCCATGCCGAGGGCGGCCGCTTCCCGCAGGGTCTCGACCGGGAAGGTCTTGTCGCGGTCCCAGTCGAGGGCGTGCGGCGCGATGTGCTCGGCCGCGAAGCCGAGGGCCATCTCGCGGATCGCGGTCCGGTCCTCGTCGAGCCCGAAACTCATGGGCGTGGCTCCAAAGGTCCAAACGGGCGTTTTCCCCCTCTCCCTTGCGGGGAGGGTTCAGGGATGGGGGTGGTTCAGGCTCGAGCGTGCCGGTGCCTTCTGCACCACCCCCACCTCCGGCTCCTCCCCACAAGGGGGAGGAGAGAAAAAGCGGCGCTACCGCATCGTCGGGATGGAGAATTCCGCCCCGCTCTTGATGCCGCTCGGCCAGCGCTGCGTCACGGTCTTGGTCTTGGTGTAGAAGCGGATCGAGTCCGGCCCGTGCTGGTTCAGGTCGCCGAAGCCCGAGCGCTTCCAGCCGCCGAAGGTGTGGTAGGCGATCGGGACCGGGATCGGCACGTTCACGCCGACCATGCCGACGTTCACCCGGGCGGTGAAGTCGCGGGCCGCGTCGCCGTCCTGGGTGAAAATCGCGACGCCGTTGCCGTACTGGTGGGTCGAGGGCAGCGCCAAAGCCTCCTCGTAATCCTTGGCCCGCACCACCGAGAGCACCGGGCCGAAGATCTCTTCCTTGTAGATCGTCATGTCGGGCGTCACGCGGTCGAACAGCGAGCCGCCCATGTAGAAGCCGTTCTCGTAGCCCTGGAGCTTGAAGCCGCGGCCGTCGACGGCGAGTTGCGCGCCCTCGGCGACGCCCTTGTCGATGTAGCTCGCGACCTTCTGAACGGCCTCCCGGGTGACGAGCGGGCCGTAATCGGCCGAGCCGTCGTGCGAGGGACCGATCTTGAGCGACTCGACCCGCGGGACCAGCTTCTCCATCAGGCGGTCGGCGGTCTGCTCGCCCACCGGCACCGCCACCGAGATGGCCATGCAGCGCTCGCCGGCCGAGCCGTAGCCGGCGCCGATCAGCGCGTCGACCGCCTGGCCCATATCGGCGTCCGGCATGATGATCATGTGGTTCTTGGCGCCGCCGAAGCACTGGGCGCGCTTCCCCGTCTCGGCGGCGCGCACGTAGATGTACTCGGCGATGTGCGAGGAGCCGACGAAGCCCACCGCCTTGATGTCCTCGTCGTCGAGGATCGCGTCGACCGCCTCCTTGTCGCCGTTGACGACGTTGAGGATGCCCGGCGGCAGGCCCGCCTCCAGGAAGATCTCGGCGATACGGATCGGCACGCTCGGGTCGCGCTCGGACGGCTTCAGGATGAAGGCGTTGCCGCAGGCGATGGCCGGGGCGCATTTCCACAGCGGGATCATGGCCGGGAAGTTGAACGGCGTGATGCCGGCGACGACACCCAGCGGCTGGCGCAGGGAGTAGACGTCGATCCCGGGACCCGCCCCTTCCGTGTACTCGCCCTTGAGCAGGTGCGGGATGCCGCAGGCGAACTCCACGACCTCGACGCCGCGCTGGATGTCGCCCTTGGCGTCCGGCACGGTCTTGCCGTGCTCGGAGGCCAGCAGCTCGGCCAGCGAATCGTTCTCGCCGCGGATGAGCTCGAGGAAGCGCATCATCACGCGGGCGCGCTTCTGCGGATTGGTCGCCGCCCAGGCCGGCTGGGCCGCTGCGGCGTTCTCGACCGCGGCGCGCATCTCGGCCTTGCTGGCGAGCGCGACCTTGGCCTGCACCTCGCCGGTCGAGGGGTGGAACACGTCGGCGAACCGCCCGCTCTCGCCGCCGACGTTCCGGCCGCCGATGTAATGCCCGATCGTGCGCATGCGCGCCTCCCTGTGATGTGGCGTTCGATTTTGGCGCACCCTATCAGGATCGCTTGAGCGATAAAGCCGGATGCGCTTACAGCCGTCGTGCATCGATGCACAGCGAGGGTGCGATCATGGCCAGGACGGGGCCCAACTGGGACGACCTCCGCTTCTTCCTCGCCGTGGCGCGGACCGGAACGCTGAGCGCCGCCGGGACCCGTACCGGCACCGAGCACACCACCGTCGGGCGCCGGATCCGCGCCCTGGAGGAAGGGCTCGGCGCCCGGCTGTTCCACCGCAGCAACCTCGGCTACGCGCTCACCGAGGATGGCGCGAACCTGCTCGGCGTCGCCGAGGCCATGGAGAGCGCGTTCCTGTCGGCGAGCGCCGCCACGGAGGCCGCCCAGGCGGTCTCCGGCACGGTGCGGATCGGCGCGCCGGACGGGTTCGGCAGCGTATTCCTGGCCCCCCGGATGCACCGGCTCACCGCGCGCCATCCGGGGCTGGAGGTGGAGATCATGGCGACCGCCCGGATCTTCAGCCTGTCGAAGCGCGAGGCCGACATCGTCATCAGCCTGTCCGGCCCGCAGCAGGCGCGGGTGGTGGCGCGCCGGCTGACCGATTACCGGCTGCTCGTCTACGCGGCCGAAGCCTACCTCGCCGGGACCGGGCCGATCGCGGAGGTCGGAGATCTCTCGGGGCATGCCTTCGTCGGCTACATCGAGGACATGCTGTTCACGCGCGAGCTGAACTATCTCGGCGCCCTGGGCCCGCCGGTCTCGGCGCGTCTGCGCTCCACGAACCTCCTGGCCCAGGTCCACGCGACGCTCGGCGGCGCAGGCCTCTGCGTGCTGCCGGCCTTCATCGCGGCGGCCCATCCGGGGCTCGTGCCGGTGCTGCCCGGAGCGGTGTCCCTGACCCGCTCGTTCCACATGCACATCCACGAGGATCACCGGAAGGCCGCCCATATCCGCGCCGTGGCGGGCTTCATCGCGGGCGAGGTGGAGGCCGCCGCCGCGCTCTTCGCCGGGCCGGCAGTGTAAGCACCGGCAGTTTCGCCCGGCGGGCGCAGGTCCTAAGATCGTCGTTCCGGCGCACCAGCAGAGGCGCCGGGTGGGAGAAGCAAGAGTATGGTCGCCTCGATCGCCCTGCCCCGGCTGATGCGCGTCGGCGCCGGCGCCTCGCGGCTCCTGCCGGAGGTGCTCGGCCAGCTCGGCCTGTCGCGGCCCTTCGTAGTCACCGATCCCTATCTCGCCGGCAGCGGCCGCACCGACACGCTGCTCGAGCGCCTCACCAAGGCGGGCGCGAAGGCCACGATCTTCTCCGAGACCGTGCCGGACCCGACCGTGGCGTCCGTGGAGGCGGCGCTGGCGGCCCTCCAAGCGGGCGATTTCGACTGCGTGGTCGGCTTCGGCGGCGGCAGCCCCATGGACACCGCCAAGGCGGTGGCGGTGCTCGCCCGCCACGGCGGCCACATGCGCGACTACAAGGCGCCGCGCCAGCAGGACGAGCCCGGCCTGCCGATCGTGGCGATCCCGACCACCGCCGGCACCGGCTCGGAGGCGACCCGCTTCACCATCGTGACCGACGAGGCCTCGGACGAGAAGATGCTCTGCATCGGCCTCGCCTACCTGCCGGTGGCGGCCCTGGTCGATTACGAGCTGACGCTCACCAAGCCGAAGCGGCTCACCGCCGATACCGGCATCGACGCCCTGACCCACGCGATCGAGGCCTACGTCTCGCGCAAGTCGAACCTGTTCTCGGACGGGCTGGCGCTGCAGGCGATGCGGTTGATCGCCCCGAACCTGCGCCGGGTCTGGACCGATCCGGGCGACCGGGCGGCCCGCGAGGCTATGATGCTCGGCGCGACCCAGGCCGGCATCGCCTTCTCGAACGCCTCCGTGGCGCTCGTCCACGGCATGAGCCGGCCGATCGGCGCCCATTTCCACGTGGCCCACGGGCTCTCGAACGCGATGCTGCTGCCGGCGGTCACGGCCTTCTCGGCCCCGGCCGCGATCGACCGCTACGCCGCCTGCGCCCGCGCCATGAAGATCGCCGGCCCGGACACCGACGACCGCTCCGCGGTGTCGGCCCTGGTGGCCGAGCTCGAGGCGCTGAACGACGACCTCGACGTGCCGGGACCGCGGGAATACGGCATCGACCCGGCCCGCTGGGAGGCGCTGCTGCCCACCATGGCGGCCCAGGCGCTGGCCTCCGGCTCCCCCGCCAACAACCCGGTGGAGCCCAGCGCCGACGAGATCGTGGCCCTGTACCGGCGCGTCTGGGCGGGGTGATACCCTCTCGAAGTAGAGCACATCCTGAGACGGGACATTCGACCCGCCGCCGTCTGTGCGAGCGGAGCGAAGCAATCCAGGGACGCGCCGCCCCGGGTCGCTGCGCTGCGCTCGCGATGACGGGGTGAGACCTACTTCGCCGCCGTCAGCGGGCAGCCGCTCTCGGCCGGGGAGGCGAAGGCCTCCTTACCGGGGATCGTCGAGATCAGCTTGTAGAGGTCCCACGGACCCTTCGACTCGGCCGGCTTCTTGACCTCGAACAGGTACATGTCGTGGACCATGCGGCCGTTCGGCTGCACGATCCCGCCATGGGCGAAGACGTCGTCCACCGGCAGCTCCTTGAGCTTGGCGTTGACCGCGTCGGTCTCGTCGGTGCCGGCCGCCTTGACGGCCTTCAGGTAGGACAGGACCGCCGAGTAGGTGCCGGCCTGGATCATGTTGGGCATCCGGCCGGTGCGCTTCATGTAGCGCTGGCCGAAGGCGCGGGTCTCGTCGTTGGCGTCCCAGTACCAGCCCTCGGTGAGCGTCAGGCCCTGGGCGACCTTGAGGCCGAGCCCGTGCACCTCCGAGAGGGTGAACAGCAGCGCCGCGAGCTTCTGGCCGCCCTCGACGATGCCGTACTCGGCCGCCTGCTTGATCGCGTTCGAGGTGTCGAGGCCGGCATTGGCGAGCCCGATCACCTTGGCCTTCGAGCCCTGCGCCTGGAGCAGGAACGACGAGAAGTCCTGGTTCGAGAGCGGGTGCCGGACGCTGCCCAGCACCTTGCCGCCGTTGGCGAGCACGACCTTGCTGGTGTCGGCCTCCAGCGCCGAGCCGAAGGCGTAGTCGGCGGTGAGGAAGAACCACGTGTTGCCGCCCGCCCGGGTCAGCGCGCCGCCGGTGCCCACCGCCAGCGCCCGCGTGTCGAACGCCCAATGGTAGCCGTAGGGCGAGCACGCCTTGCCGGTGAGGTCGCTGGTCGCGGCCCCGGTGGTGATGGTGATCTTCTTCTTCTCCTTGGACAGGCCCTGGACCGCCAGCGCCACCGAGGAGGTGGTCAGCTCCATGATCGCGTCGACATTGTCGCGGTCGTACCATTGCCGGGCGATCGCCGAGGCGATGTCGGGCTTGTTCTGGTGGTCGGCCGTAAGGATCTCGATCGGCACGCTGCCGATCTTGCCGCCCATGTCCTCCACCGCCATCCGGGCGGCCTCGACCGAGCCCTGGCCGCCGTACTCGGCGTAGAGGCCGGACTGGTCGTTGAGGACGCCGATCCGTATGGCGTTGTCCGAGAAGCTTCCCTGCGCGGCCGCCGGAGCGGAGCCGAGCGCGGTCCCCGCGAGAGCGGCCGCCATCACCGCGCCGCCGATTGTCCTGATCATGTCTCCCCCCGGTTCACCCGAGTGCCCGCTTCTGAGGCGGTTCCGGCGGCACGATAGGGGACGACCCGGCGCCGCGCCACGGCCGAGGTCGGGGGGGAGCTGAAGGATTCCGCGGATTGTGACGCGGTTCCGATCGACCCGTTTCCGGACCGGCGACAACGGCAGAGGTTATAATACCTTAACCATAATTACACGAATCCCCGCGCAGGTTCCCGTCATGGACGGCAATCCGGCCGTCTCCGGCGCGTGGCGATGCGATGAACCCAGCCCGTTTCGCCGTCCTCGGAATCGCCCTCGCGGCGGGCACCGGGGCGGCCTTCCTGATGAGCGGCGGCGATCCGCCACCGCCGCCACCGCCGCCGACGGCCGAGGCGCCGCCGCAGCCGACGACCGACGTGCTCGTGGCCGCCATCGACATGCCCATGGGCCAGGTGCTCCGGGCCGCGGACCTGCGCTGGCAGCCCTGGCCGGACGGCGCCGTGGCCAACGGCTACATGACCCGCAAGATCAACCCCAAGGCCCTCGAGGAGACCGTCGGTGCGTCCGTGCGCTCGGGCTTCCTGACGGGCGAGCCGATCCGCGCGCAGAAGCTGGTGCGCCCGGAGAGCGGGTTCATGGCGGCGATCCTGCCGCCCGGCATGCGCGCGGTCGCCATCGTCACCGACAGCCGCGGAACCAACTCGGCCGGCGGCTTCATCCTGCCGAACGACCGTGTCGACGTGATCCGCACCTTCCGCGACGAGTCCAATTCGCGGGCCAACAACAGCGACGTGCAGCTCTCCCAGACGATCCTCACCGACATCCGCGTCCTGGCGATCGGTCAGCTGGTCCAAGAGAAGAACGGCACCAACGTCGTCACCGGCGAGACCGCGACGCTGGCCGTGACGCCCGCACAGGCCGAGACCCTGGCGCTCGCCCAGAAGGTCGGCGCCCTGACGCTCTCCCTGCGCAGCCTCGCCGATGCCGGGCTGCCGCCGGAAGCCGTACCGCTGGCCGACGCGTCCGCCGCGCAGATGCCCGAACCCGCCCTGACCGTGGTGCGCTTCGGCGTCGCGCGGCAGCAGACGCCGTGACCGCCATGACCGCTTCGCTGTCCCTCACGCGCCCGACGCGGCGCCCCGACCGCGGCCCGCGCCGTTGCTCGGCCGGCGCCCTCGCGCTGCTCGTCGCCCTGACCGGGCCGGCCTCTTCCCAGGACCGCCAGACCTTCGGCCCGGCGCCGATCCTCACGGTCGGAGCCGCGGAAGCGAGCTCGACCCGGCGGGTCGAGCTGACCGCGGGCCGGTCCGTCATCGTCGACCTGCCGCGGGACGCCAAGGAGGTGTTCGTGGCCAACCCCGCGGTGGCCAACGCCGTGGTCCGCTCGACCCGCAAGGTCTTCGTGATCGGCATGGCGGACGGCGCGACCTCGATCTTCATCATGGATGCCGAGGGCCGCCAGATTGCCGCCCTCGACGTGACGGTGGCGCGGGACCTGAACCTCGGGACCCTGCGCGAGCTGCTCAACCAGAGCATCCCGGGCGGACGCTTCGACGTGCGCTCCTCGGGCGCCTCGGTGCTCCTGTCGGGAGCGGTCAACTCCTCGGCGGACGCGCAGCAGGCGATCGACATCGCCAACGCCTTCGTCGGCCTTGGCGGCGCCGGGGCCGCGGGAGCGGCGGGCGCGGCCAGCGGCGGCGTCGCCGCCGGCTCGCGGGGCGCGGTGATCAACAACCTCACGATCCGCAACAAGGACCAGGTGATGCTCCGCGTCACCGTGGTGGAGGTGTCCCGCAACGTCCTGAAGCAGTTCGGGATCAACATGGCCGGCAACTGGTCGGCTCTGAACCCGGTCGGAAACCTGGGGCAGACGCTCGTGAACGGCGGCACCGCGGCGGCCACGCAGGTCCCGGCGTACATCCCGAATGTTATCACCAACAACCTGCCCTTCCCGATCAACACGAACACGCCGACCGGGAATCTGGTCCAGGCCTCCGTGCAGGGGGGCGGCTTCTCGCTCCAGGCGACCCTGAAGGCGTTCGAGCAGGCCGGCGTCTCGCGCATCCTGGCGGAGCCAACGCTGACCGCCATCTCGGGCGAGGCCGCCAAGTTCCTGGCCGGCGGCGAGTTCGCGGTGCCGGCCTCGGCAACCTGCGCCGTCGGCGGCGTCTGCTCGCCCGGCATCACATACAAGCCCTACGGCGTCGCCCTGTCGTTCACACCGACGGTGTTGGCCGACAACCGGATCTCGATCCGCGTCGCCACGGACGTGACCGAGATCGATACGCAGCAGAGCTTCAACTATGTGATCGGCAACACCTCGGTCGCAGTGCCGGGCACCCGGGTGCGCCGCTCCGAGACCACCGTCGAGCTGCCCTCCGGCGGTGTGATGATGACTGCCGGCCTGATCCAGCAGTTCAACAAGCAGGCGATCGCCGGCCTGCCCGGCCTGATCAACCTCCCGATCCTCGGCGCGCTGTTCCGCTCCCGCGACTACCAGCGCCAGGAGACCGAGCTGATGATCATGTGCACGCCCTACATCGCCCGGCCGATGGAGGCGAAGCAGGTCAGCCGGCCCGACGACAACTTCGTCGACTCCAGCGACGGCCAAGCCGTGCTGCTCGGCCAGATCAACCGCATCTACGGCAAGGTCGCCCCGCCGGGCGCGGCCGCCGCGGCGCCGCTCGGCCGCACCTACCGCGGCCGCGTCGGCTTCATCGTCGAGTAGCGCCCCGCCGCGCCTCCCAGGATCGGACCCATGACCGGACCCACGACCGGACGTCACCCGCCCGCACTGCCGCGCCGCGCCGCGAGCGTGCTCGCCGCCTGCGCTCTCTCCGCCCTCGCGGCGGCCTGCAAGACCGATCCCGTCACGACTGGCGGCATCGACGTCACGGATTACCGCGCGCGCCACCCGATCGTGCTGACCGACGGGCCCCGCAGCCTCGACGTGTTCCCGACCGGCACGGGCCATCTGGACCCGCGCCAGGCGACCGATGTCGACGCCTTCATGCTGGAGTACCGGCGCTACGGCCGCGGAACCCTTCTGATGCAGGTGCCCCAGGGCGTCCCGCCCGACCAGGTCGCCGCCGTGCAGCGGACGGCCTCGGTTCTCGGCCGGCTCGGCACGCAGAACGGCGTCAACGCCCGCGAGATCGCCGTCAGCGGCTACACGGTGGCGGCGCCGACCCTCGCCGCGCCGATCCGGCTGAGCTTCCAGCGCATGCAGGCCAAGGTGGCCGACGCCTGCGGCCTCTGGCCTCAGGACCTCGGGGCCGGCAATTTCGCGACCGACTACAACAACCGGCCGAGCTGGAACCTGGGCTGCGCCATGCAGTCCAACGTCGCCGCGCAGGTCGCCGACCCGGTCGACCTCGTGCGCGGCCGGCCCGAGGGCCGCATCGACACGGTCAAGCGCGTCCGGGACATTGGCCAGTTGCGGGACGGCAAGGATCCGTCAACCACATGGCGGCAAGATGGTCAGACCGCCGTGAAGGCCCAGGTCACGAACTGAGACAGCCGGCGCCGGGGATGGGCAGCCCCGCCGCCGATCGCAACGCCGCACCCCGCACGCGAACCCGAAAGCGCCGTCATGGCAGAGCTGTCCGAGACAACCGAGCGCACGATCGCCCCGGTGCCCCGGATCACCATCCAGGCCTTCTGCGAGACCGGCGAGACCGCGGCGATGATCGAGGGCGCGGCCCTCGACCGGCGCATGCAGAAGGCGCAGGTCAAGGTCCGGATGGGCGGCGGGGCCGCGGCGATCGAGGCGTACCGGCACGCGCCGACGCCCAACGTCATCGTCCTCGAGATCCAGGGCGCGCGCTCGCGGCCGATCGAGTGCCTCGACGCCCTGGCCGAGGTCTGCGACGAGGGGACCCGCGTCCTGGTGATCGGTCACGTCAACGACGTGATGCTTTACCGCCAGCTGATCCAGCGCGGGGTGTCCGATTACCTGATGGCGCCGGTCGAGCCCCTGACGCTCATCGCGGCGATCTCCGACCTGTTCACGGCCCCGGGCGTCAAGCCGGTGGGCCGGACCGTGGCGGTCTACGGCGTCAAGGGCGGCATCGGCGCCTCGACCGTGGCGCATAATTTCGCGTGGTCGGTGGCCCGGGGCCAGGGCGTCCAGACGGTGATCGCCGATCTCGACATCGCCTTCGGCACCGCCTCGCTCAACTTCAACCAGGACCCGCCCCAGGGCATCGCCGAGGCGGTGTTCGCCCCCGAGCGGCTGGACTCCGCCCTCGTCGAGCGGCTGCTGTCCAAGTGCAGCGACAACCTGAGCCTGCTCTCGGCCCCGGCGAGCCTCGACCGGACCATCGACCTGTCCGAGCCGGCCTTCGACACCCTGATCGAGCACATGCGGGCGAGCGTCCCGTGCGTGGTCCTCGACATCCCCCACCAGTGGAACGCGTGGACGAAGCGCGTCCTCACGGCGGCCGACGAGATCCTGATCGTGACCGGGCCCGACCTCGCCTGCCTGCGCAACGCCAAGAACCTCCTCTGCGCGCTGAAGCACGGTCGCCCGAACGACCAGCCGCCCCGCATCGTGCTGAACGGCGTCGGCGTGCCCAAGCGCCCCGAGATCGGCACCGCCGAGTTCGCCAAGGCCCTGGAGGCGCCGGTGGCCCTGACGATCCCGTTCGAGCCGACCCTGTTCGGCACGGCCGCCAACAACGGCCAGATGATCGCCGAGATCCAGGCGGGCTCGAAGGTGGCGGAGCTGTTCAACGACCTGGCGGCCATGACCCTCGGACGTCCCGAGAGCCGGCGGGGCCGTCCGAGCCTGCTGGAGCCGCTGCTCGCCAAGCTTTCCGGCCGCAAGGCATCCTGATGCGGACGCGATCCCTCACCCGGCCGGTGCCGCGGGTCAGCGTCGGGGCTCTGACCCATGTTCGGTAGGCGACAGTCCGGCGGCGCGTCGGCGCCGCCCCCGCCGATGCCGCAGATGCGGACCCCGGCCCCGGCCACGCCGGTGCTGCGCGACGCGCCGGCGCCCGCGCCGGCCCAGCGCCCGGCGCCGGCGGCCCCGGTCGTCGTCGAGACCGCGCGCTCGGAGGATTACTACCGCACCAAGAGCCTGATCTTCGGCGCCCTGATCGAGGCGATCGACCTGACGCAGCTCTCGCGCCTCGACGCCGAGACCGCGCGCGAGGAGATCCGCGACATCGTCACGGAGATCATCGGGCTCAAGAACATCGTCCTGTCGATCTCCGAGCAGGAGGAACTGCTCGACGACATCTGCAACGACGTGCTGGGCTACGGCCCGCTGGAGCCGCTGCTCGCCCGCGACGACATCGCCGACATCATGGTCAACGGCGCCCACCGGACCTTCATCGAGGTCAACGGCAAGATCCAGCTGACCAGCGTGCGGTTCCGCGACAACCAGCAGCTGATGAACATCTGCCAGCGCATCGTCAGCCAGGTCGGCCGGCGCGTCGACGACGCCTCGCCGATCTGCGACGCGCGCCTGCCGGACGGGTCCCGCGTCAACGTGATCGCGCCGCCCCTCGCCATCGACGGCCCAGCGCTCACGATCCGCAAGTTCAAGAAGGACAAGCTGACCCTGGAGCAGCTCGTGCGCTTCGGGGCGATCTCGCCCGAGGGCGCCGAGGTCCTCAAGATCATCGGCCAGTCGCGCTGCAACGTGGTCATCTCGGGCGGCACGGGCTCCGGCAAGACCACGCTGCTCAACTGCCTAACCGCCTTCATCGAGCACGACGAGCGGGTCATCACCTGCGAGGACGCGGCCGAGCTGCAGCTCCAGCAGCCGCACGTCGTGCGCCTGGAGACGCGGCCGCCCAACATGGAGGGCCAGGGCCAGGTCACCATGCGCGACCTCGTCAAGAACTGCCTGCGCATGCGCCCGGAGCGGATCATCGTCGGCGAGGTGCGCGGACCGGAGGCCTTCGACCTGCTCCAGGCGATGAACACCGGCCACGACGGCTCCATGGGCACGCTCCACGCCAACAGCCCGCGCGAGTGCCTGTCGCGTATCGAATCGATGATCTCGATGGGCGGCTTCACCCTGCCGTCGCGGACTCTGCGCGAGATGATCTGCGGCTCGATCGACGTCGTGATCCAGGCGATGCGGCTGCGCGACGGCTCCCGGCGCATCACCCACATCACCGAGGTGCTCGGCATGGAGGGCGACGTCATCACCACCCAGGACGTGTTCCTCTACGACATCGTCGGCGAGGACGCGAACGGCAAGCTGATCGGGCGTCACCGCTCCACCGGCGTCGGCCGGCCGAAATTCTGGGAGCGCGCCCGCTACTACGGCCTCGAACAGCGGCTCGGCGAGGCGCTCGACGCCGCCGAGGTCGTCGACCGGAACTGAGCCGATGGCGGACGCCTCCAACCTGCCGATCGCCGCCGGCCTCGCCGGCATCGCGGTGGCCGCCATCGCCTACGTGGCGGTCCTGCCCCTGCTCGGCGGCGAGCGCCGGGCCACCAAGCGCCTGAAGACGATCAGCGTCTCCGCCTCGGGGGCGGCGACCCGGGGCGTCGCCGTCAACCGGCGCGAGCAGGTCGCCAAGACGCTGAGCGAGATCGAGGCGAAGGCCAAGGGCGCCTCGAAGGCCAGCGTGGAATTGAAGCTCGCCCGCGCCGGCCTCGGCTGGACGAAGCAGACCTTCTACGGGGTCTCGGCCCTGAGCGGGGTCGTCTTCGGGCTCCTGCTCTTCGTCATCACCGACAACGCCCTGGCGGCGCTCGGCGCCGCCTTCGCGGGCGGCTTCGGCCTGCCGGCCTACCTGCTGCGCCACCTGCGGCTCAAGCGCATCGCGAAGTTCAACAAGGAGCTGCCCAACGCCGTCGACGTGGTGGTCCGCGGCATCCGCACCGGCATCCCGGTGGGCGACTGCTTCCGCATGGTCTCGCGCGAGGCCGAGGAGCCGGTGCGCAGCGAGTTCCGGACCGTGGTGGAGACGCAGGCGATGGGCCTGTCCCTCGGCGAGGCCTGCACGCGGCTGTTCGAGCGCGTGCCCACCGCCGAGGTGAACTTCTTCGCCATCGTGATCAACATCCAGCAGCAGTCGGGCGGTAACCTCTCCGAGGCGCTGAACAACCTCTCCACGGTGCTGCGCGACCGCGCCAAGATGCGCGGCAAGGTCCAGGCGATGAGCATGGAGGCCAAGGCCTCGGCCTCGATCATCGCCTGCCTGCCCTTCGCTGTGGCGGGCATCACCGCGCTCACCAGCCCCGACTACATCTCGCTGCTCTGGACAACCGACACGGGCAAGATCGCCCTGGTCGGCGCGGCGATCTGGATGTCCATCGGCATCTTCACCATCAAGAAGATGATCGCCTTCGAGTTCTAGGCGCGGTGCGCCGTCTGCCGGATCCCGCCCGATGATCGACGCCATCGCCGAGAAGCTGTTCGATCCCCGCTTCATGGGTACGCTGCTGACCGCCGTCGCGGCGGCCGCGACCGCCTACGCGGTGGTGCAGCCCTTCCTGGAGACCGACCGCCTCGGCAAGCGGATGAAGCTCGTCAGCGACGAGCGCGAGCAGATCCGGCGGCGCGAGCGGCTGAGCGCGGAGCGGACCGGAAGCCGGGCGACGCTGCGCACGGAGCCGAAGGCCTACATGAAGTCGGTCGTCGAGAAGTACCAGCTGCGCCGCTGGCTCGGCACGGACACGGCCAAGCGCAAGCTGATGCAGGCAGGGTACCGCGGCCAGGGCGCGGAGACCGCCTTCCTGTTCTTCCGCCTCGTCGTGCCGGTCGCGGCTGTGATCGCGGCCCTGTTCTACCTGTTCGTGCTGGAGGTGCTCGACGCCTCGTACCTCATGCGGTTCGGGCTGGTGATCGGCGCGGCCTACATGGGCATCAAAGCGCCCGAGCTGTTCCTGGTGAACACCGCCAAGAAGCGCCAGACCGAGATCCGCAAGGCGTGGCCGGACGCCCTCGACCTCACGCTGATCTGCGTCGAATCCGGCATGGCGATCGAGAACGCGTTCCGGAAGGTGAGCACCGAGATCGCCACGTCCTCCGTCGTGCTGGCCGAGGAGCTCGCGCTGATGACCGCCGAGATGTCGTTCCTGCCCGACCGGCGTCAGGCCTACGAGAACCTCGTGATGCGCACCGGCCTCGAGCCGGTGAAGTCCGTGGCGACGGCGCTGATCCAGGCCGAGCGCTACGGCACGCCGGTCGGTCAGGCGCTGCGGGTTCTGAGCCAGGAGAGCCGCGACATGCGCATGAACGAGGCCGAGAAGAAGGCGGCCGGGCTGCCGCCGAAGCTCACCGTGCCGATGATCCTGTTCTTCCTGCCCGTGCTGTTCGTCGTCATCATCACCCCGGCGGTCATCCAGATCATGCGGACGCAGTGACGGCCGGGATGGCGCAAGGAGAGGCTCAGCGGATGCGGCCGGGGCGGGTCGGCTCGAACACGATGCGGCGGTGGTAGGCGCACCAGCTCTTGCCGTCGGACACGGGGGCGCCGCAGCAGACGGCGCGGTCGTTCGGCTCGCCGATGATGTACTTGCACACGAAGGCGCCGGACTGCGCGAAGGGCACGCGCAGGTCGGCCGACGGCTCCTCGACGGTCTCGGCGTCGCCGATCTGGGACATGCGGACGAGTTGATTCATGGTGTCGATCGGCTCAATAAGCATCCTGCACGGTGGGTCGGGCGCCCGGGCAGACAGGGAAGGTTTGAACGCATCTCGTTCAGGCGACGTCCCCGTATCGCGTCCGCGAGCGGAACGTCCGGGGCGGCCAACACGATGCCGGCCGGACGGCCGACGCGATTGGCGTCATCATGGTGTCGTAACTGGGGTTACGGCTCTTTAAAACAAGACCAGCCTGCGCTGGATGCATCGGACCACGGTGCGGGATGCGTAGCTCATCCGATCCGGCGCGCGCTCGATTGGCATTGGCGCGGCTGACGAATCCGCCCGAACGCCGCCGTCCCGCGGTGGCCCAGGCGTGCAACGCTGGGCGACCTGTGGTTCTGTGAGTCCGCAACGCGAACAGAGCCGGATCCGCCGACCATGGCCCAAGCGCCCCTCGTGTCACCCGAATGGCTGCACGACCGCCTCGCGGCCCCCGACATCGTCGTGCTCGACGCCTCCTGGTACCTCCCCGCAGCGGGCCGCGATCCCGAGGCCGAGTTCCGCACCGCCCACATACCCGGCGCCCGCCGCTTCGATCTCGACGCCATGAGCGACACCGAGTCGAACCTGCCGCACATGCTGCCACGGCCCGAGGTGTTCGCGGCGCGGATGCGCGCGCTCGGCGTCGGCGACGGCATGCAGATCGTCGTCTACGACGGGCAGGGGCTGTTCTCCGCCCCGCGTGTCTGGTGGATGCTCAAGGCCTTCGGCGTGCGCGACGCGCTGGTGCTGGACGGCGGCCTGCCGGCCTGGGTGGCGGCGGGCTACCCGACCGAGGAGGGCGACCCGCGTCAGCCCGAGCGGCGGCACTTCACCGCCCGCTTCGACCACGGCGCCGTGGCGGACGCGGACGACGTCGCCCGCGCCCTGGACAGCGGCTCGGCGCAGGTCGTCGACGCCCGCTCGGGGACGCGGTTCCGCGGCGAGGAGCCGGAGCCCCGCCCCGGCGTCCGGCCGGGGCACATGCCCGGCGCGCGCAACCTGCACTACGCGGCCCTCCAGCGCGACGGCCGGATGAAGAGCCCCGAGGAGTTGAAGGCGGTCTTCGCCGAGAACGGCGTCGATCCGGACCGGCCGATCGTGACCACCTGCGGCTCCGGCGTGACCGCTGCGATCATCGCGCTGGCGCTGGAGACCATGGGCCGCCCGGCGCGGGGGCTCTACGACGGCTCCTGGTCGGAATGGGGCGCCGACCCGGCCCGGGCGGTGGCGACGGGCGCGCCGTAGCGCGCGGCGATCAGACGCCGCGGAGGCGGGCGAGGTCAATGTCCGCCGCCCGCAGGCCCGTCGCGGCTAGGCCGGCCGCACCGCGCGGCGCTTGTCGGCGGCGCTCCACTGCATCAGGCCGACCATCACCGCGATGGTGGCGACGTAGACCAGCCCCTGGAGGGCGGTCGGCCGGTCGGTGTAGCCGACCAGGGCGTGCAGGACGCGGCCCGGCCAGGAATTCTCGGCGATCACGCCGGAGCTGTTCCAGAGGGTGTATCCGAGAACCTCGACCACCCCGGCATTCGCCAGGAACTGCGCCGCCTGCGCGGCGAGGCCGGCCGCGAGGAAGATGATCAGGACGCTGGTCACCGAGAAGACGTAGCGGCTCGGAATCGAGGCGAGCCCGAGATAGGTCACCGCCGAGAGGAGCGCTCCGGCGCCGATGCCGGCGACCGCACCGAACTGGATGTCGGCGCCCGAGGTGCCCGAGGCCACGAGGCCGTAGAGGAACAGGACCAGCTCGGCCCCCTCGCGCAGGATCGCGGCGCCGATCACGATCGACAGGGCCGCTGCCTCCCGCTCGCCCGAG
This sequence comes from Methylobacterium sp. 275MFSha3.1, assembly GCF_900108435.1. Taxonomy (NCBI): domain Bacteria; kingdom Pseudomonadati; phylum Pseudomonadota; class Alphaproteobacteria; order Hyphomicrobiales; family Methylobacteriaceae; genus Methylobacterium; species Methylobacterium sp. 275MFSha3.1. The sequence continues at coordinate 22,809 of NZ_FNWP01000028.1, forward strand.
CGCACCGCCGCGCCGGCGGCGCGCAGTTCGCCCGCCAGCTCCTTGCCGTGCTTGCTCATCCAGGTGTTGTGCCAGATCAGCAGCAGCACCGCGACGATCAGGACCGCGGCGTTCAGGATGTCCTGCCCGCTGCCCTCGAACGCGTCCGAGATCTTCTCGGCGAACAGCGCCACCAGGGCGGCGCCCGCGAGGCCGCCGGCGATGCCGAGCAGGACCCAGCGCATCCGGCCCGGGATGCCGCGGGTGGCGGCCAGCACGATGGAGATGATGAGGCCCGCCTCGATGACTTCGCGGAAGGCGATGACGAAGGCGCCGATCATGGCGGTCTCCAGGGTTTGTGAGGTCGTGTGACGCGGCGCGCGCGGACCGCGCGCTACCAGATCCAGAACAGGAGCACCCAGTTGGCCACCGAGAGGGCGGCCGCGCCGGCGATGCAGGCCGAGGCCGCCACCCGGCGGAGGCCGCCGGCGGCGAGACCCGCCACCCGCCAGGCCAGCCAGACGCTCCACAGGCTGGCGCCGGCGAGCAGGCCCGCGCGGATCTCCGCCACGTAGGGGATCACGATGCCGTCGCCGCGCAGGAACGTCACGGTGAGCGCCGACAGGCCCAGGAACACGCCGCAGCCCGCGACCGGGATCAGGGTCTGGGTCAGGTGGTGGAAGCGCCGGAGCGACCAGCCGCCGAGGCTCAGGGTCGCGAGCGCCACGATCCCCGACAGGGCGAGCCCGAGGACGAGCGTCGCGGCGCCGATGTAGGCCAGCAGCAGCCCGCCGTCGAGGAGCGTCATGACGTCGTTGCGGTCGGGGTAGTTCGTCAGCACGAACCAGGGCGCCGAGTGCTCCAGGGGCCACGTCGTCCCGCGCTCGATGAGCCACGTGGCCGCCCATTGCTTGGCATCGACGAACCAGGGGCTCGAGGACCACTGGAAGGCGCCCACCGCCAACGCCAGCATGCCGAACAGGATCAGCATGGTCTGGTCGAGGCTGGGCTCCGCGCCGGCCACGTGGACGATCTCGTGGTTGGGCGAGCGCAGGGCGAGGCGCACGGCGCCGCGGTGGCCGCTGCAGCGGCCGCACATGTGGCAGGCGCCCGCGCCGCGCATGGTCTTGACCGGCACGAGGGGCGCGCAGTTGAAGGACTCGGTGCCGCCGACGGGTTTGGGCGAGTCCGCCCAGGCGGCGCGGTCGACCTGGAAGCTCACCGGCGCGAGCTTCGACAGCACCGCGAAGACGCCGTTGACCGGGCAGAGGTAGCGGCACCAGACGCGCTTGTTGCGCCCGTACAGCAGCCCGACCACGATCGCCGCCAGGGTCGAGCCGCCGAGCACCGCGAGGACCGGCTTCGGGTAGCCGTAGACGCTGGTCATCTGCCCGTAGACGGTGGTTCCGGCGAAGGCGACGAACGGCCAGCCCTGCCAGGTGATCCAGCGCGGCACGGCGTAGCCGCGGCTCCACCGGCTCGCGAACTCGCTGAGGGCCCCCTCCGGGCAGAGCACGCCGCACCAGGCCCGGCCGACCAGCACCATGCTGACCAGCACGAACGGCCACCAGATCCCCCAGAAGGCGAACTGCGCGGCGAGCGTCAGGTTGGTCCAGATGTGGGCGGCGTTGTCGGGCAGCGGCAGCAGGGCCGGCACGATCACCAGCACCGCGTAGACGGCGACGATCAGCCACTGCACGGACCGGATGATCCAGCCGTACCGGCGCAGCGCGTCGCCGAACCGGGCGAGCCGCGCGTCGACCGCGGAGCGGCGCGGCGTGACGTCGGCGAGGGCCAGGGAGCCGGGCGCTGTCGTGAACGCGCTCATTTGGCCACCAGGGTCGCCTTCGCCTCCGGGTGGAAATCGTCGAACACTTGGTAGGTGCCGGCATCGAGGGTGCGGAACACGATCGCCGAGGTCGAGCCCGCGGCCAGCGCCTTCTCGCGCCGCAGTTCCGTGCTCTCGAACTCCACCGGCGTCTGGCCGGTGTTCGAGATCTCCAGCTTGAACCGGGTGTTGGCCGGAACCTCGATTACCGTCGGGATGATCACGCCGTCGCGCATCTCCACCTTGATGACCGGCATGTCGTCCGCCCGCGCGGGCACGGCGGCCGACGCGGCGGCGACCAGCAGCAGCGGTAGGGCTCGGAGGAGGGAGCGCGGCAGGCGGGACACGGTCAGCTCCGGCACTCTCAGTAGGCGCCCTTCTTGCCGACGCCGGCGAAGGTGAAGTCCTGGGTGATCTCGAAGGGCTCGAACCACGGGCCGACGCCCGTCTCCTTGTCGACGTGGCGGCCGAAATGGCTGTCCTTGCCGGGCGGCGCGACGGTGACCTTCAGACGGTAGCGACCCGGGCCGAACAGCTTGACGTTGTCGCCATAATGCGGCCCGTCGTTGGCGACCATCGGCATCAGCATGCCCGACACCGTCTGGTCGGTGGGCTTGTCGCCGTCGAGCTTCACCGCCTCGAAGCGGATGTCGAGCGCCGGCACCCAGTCCCCTTCCGCGAAGCCGTTGCGGTTGTCCTTGGCGGCGCGGATATCGGTCTCGAGGTGGATGTCCGACTTGGCGGCCTCGCGCATCATGCCGGGCGGATCCATCTCGATCGGCTGCAGATAGACGGCCGCGACCTCCAGGCCGTTGCGCGTGACGTGCGGACCGATCGGCACCTCCTTGGCGGCCGCGGCACCGGCGAACGCCAGGAGCGAGGCCGCGGCGAGGCCGCGGAGAACCGGGAGGATGTGCGAGGCGTGCATGCGACCGCACATAATCCAGGCCGCGGGAAGTTCAAACCGGAATCGCACGACAGTCAAATAATAACAATTCTAATCTGCCCGTCAGCTGCATCGACATTACGGTATTCGCATGTCGTTGCATCGAAAAAGGTCGATCACGACGCACTTTCACGAAGCTATTCGCGGTGCGATGCCCTCTGGATCTTGACGAATCCAACGCGGGCTGGATCGTCACGCCAGTGCCATGCGACGAACCGAGGATGCGAGGCGGCGAGGCCATGGATCGCACGATGGCCCGCGATCACGAGCGCGCGACCCGGCTTGCGCGGCCCCGTGACGCGTTTTAGCAAATGCTATACTTTTCTGTGAGTCGGATGAGATCCCGTTCCGTGTCCCTGGTCCGCACCGCGGCGCTCGTCCTGGCCGTCCCTCTCCTGGCGCCCGCCGCCGCGCGGGCGGCCGACATCTCCCCGCCGCGCCCCGCCGAGGCGCCGTCCTACACCGACTGGTCGGGGGGCTATGTCGGCCTCGAGGGCAGTGCCGGCGGGTCCTACGGCGCCTACAATTTCGGTCCGACGACGATCGGCGCCCGGTCGGTCCCGGCCTTCAAGAGCGGCGATTCCACCGGCCGCAGCGACCAGGGCAAGAACGCCACGACGGCGGTCGGCGGCCTGTTCGGCGGCTGGAACTGGCAGGCCGGGCCGTGGGTCTACGGCGTCGAGGCGAGTCTCGACGCGGCGAATCTGAAGCGGCCCGTCCCCTCGACGATCGCGGGCTTCGGCTACGCGGACGTGGACCCGGCCTTCAACATCGTGCGCGCCAAGACGGATCTCTACGGCACCCTGCGCGCCCGGCTCGGCTACAGCTTCGACCGCTACCTGATCTACGGCACCTTCGGCCTCGCAGGGGCGAACGCACGCATCCTGGCGAATTACCCGGACCTCGACACGGGCGGCCAGACCACCGCGCGGCGGGACCTCGGCTACGTCGGCTTCACCCTCGGCGCGGGCGTGCAGTACGCCATCACCGACAGCCTCGCGCTGGGCATCGACTACCGCTACATCGATCTCGGAGGCAGCCGGCGCTTCCCGCTGGGCACGGTGCCCGGCGACGCGGGCGGGCCGGTCACGACCCGGGCGCGCTTCACGTCCAACGAGCTGTTCGCGCGGCTGATGTGGTTTCCGGACGGGCTGAAGGTCCCTCCGGACCGGGACGAGACCGCCCCGCACGATCCCGACAACGGCGATACCGGCCGCTTCTCGCTCCACGGCCAGACGACGCTGATCGCGCAGGGCGTTCCCGGCTTCCGCTCGCCCTACGAGGGTGCGCAGAGCCTGATCCCCCATCAGGCCCGGCAGACCACGACGGCCACGATCTTCCTCGGCCTCAAGCTCACCGATAGCACCGAGGTCTACTACAATCCCGAGTTCAGCCAGGGCTTCGGCCTGTCGCGGACGCTGGGCGTCGCCGGCTTCGTCAACGGCGAGGCGCAGAAGGCCGGCGCCCCGTTCCCGAAGCTGCGCTCGAACCGCTACTACGTGAAGCAGACCTTCGGGCTGGGCGGCGAGACCGTCGAGGTACCGGACGGCCCGAACCAAGTGGCCACCCGTTACGACGCCGAGCGGATCACGCTGATCGCCGGCAAGTTCGCGCTGGGCGACTTCTTCGACGGCAACATCTACGCGCACGACCCGCGCGTGGACTTCTTCAACTGGTCGCTCTGGGGTGCCTCGGCCTGGGATTTCCCGGCCAATCTCCCGGGCTTCACGCAGGGCGTCTACGCCGAGTACAACCGGCCCGAGTTTGCGATCCGCGCCGCCTACACGCAGGTGCCCAAGGAGCCGTCGAGCGACGTGCTCGACCCGCGGGTGTTCCGGCGCGCCGGGCTGAACGTCGAGTTCGAGGAGCGCCACGTCCTCCCCTGGCTCGATCAGCCCGGCAAGATCCGCATCGGGCTGTTCTCGAATGTCGGCGTCTCGGCCAACAACCGCGACGTCGTCACCCTGACGCAGCTCGGCCTGTTCGACGACATCAACGACGCCGTCGCGGCGACCCGCCGCCCCCGCCGCAAGACCGGCGGCTACATCAACCTGGAGCAGGCGCTGACGCCCGAACTCGGGCTGTTCGCCCGGGCGAGCCTGAACGACGGGCGCACCGAGAACATCTCGTTCACCGACATCGACCGGAGCTTCTCCGGCGGCCTGTCGCTGAAGGGCAAGGCCTGGGACCGCCCCGACGACACGATCGGCATCGGCGCTGCCGTGAACGGGCTCTCGCCCTCGCACCGGGCCGCCTTCGCGGCCGGCTATCTCGGGCTGCTGATCGGCGACGGGCGTCTCAACTACGGCACCGAGCGCGCGCTGGAGACCTACTACGCCCTGAACCTCACGAAGTTCGTCACCCTGACCTTCGACTACCAGTTCATCGACAATCCCGGATACAATCGCGACCGCGGGCCGGCGCACTTCTTCGCCTCGCGGCTGCACGCCGATTTCTGATCGGCGCCGGTGAGACGGCCTCCGGCCGGAGCGTTCGGACGCGATGCGTATTCGCGAGCGAAGCGATCCGGTCCGGGCTCCGGACGACACGCCCCCTGGGTCGCTGCGCTCGCGACGACGGCGGCATCGCCCGATGGCGCGGCCCTGCTCACTCCGCCGCCTCGGTCGCGGTCGCCCCGAAGATCGCCTCGAAGGCGGCGCGGAGCTGCATGTCGACCTCGGCCATGCTCACCGGCAGGCCGAGATCGACGAGGCTTGTCACGCCGTGCTCCCGGACGCCGCACGGCACGATCCCGTCGAAATGCGCGAGGTCGGGCTCCACGTTCAGGCTGATGCCGTGGAAGCTGACCCAGCGGCGAACCCGGATGCCGATCGCCGCGATCTTGTCTTCGACGCCGGGCCCCTTTTCGGGCCGGCGCACCCAGACGCCGACCCGGTCCTCGCGGCGCTCGGCGCGGACGTTGAAGGCGGCCAGCGTCTCGATCAGCCACGCCTCCAGGCTCGCCACGTAGGCGCGCAGGTCGCGGCTGCGCCGGTCGAGGTCGAGCATCACGTAGGCCACCCGCTGGCCGGGACCGTGATAGGTGTACTGCCCGCCCCGCCCCGTCGCGTGGACCGGGAACCGGTCCGGCGCGACGAGATCCTCCGGCCGGGCAGACGTGCCCGCCGTGTAGAGCGGCGGGTGTTCCAGCAGCCAGACGCATTCGGGCGCCGCGCCGCGGGCGATCGCCTCCGCGCGCGCCTCCATCCAGGCGAGGGCGGCGGCGTAATCCACCGCCGCGTCACTCACGCGCCAGCCCACCGGGCCGGCGACCGGATCGGTGCCGGGCCGCTTCGGGAAGGCGGGCGGGCTGACCGTGAGGCGGGGCGCGTTTACCAAGAGTTCACCATCCTGCGTCGATGGTCGAAGCCTTCAACATCCGCGGCCGGCGGTTGCAAGGTTCCGGCTGCGAGACGGGATGGCGGACGGTGGCGGTCTTCGAGACCCTGAAGGTCGATCTGACGGTGGTGCTGGGCCGGGCCCGCATGCCGCTGCACATGCTCCTCCGGATGGGCCGCGGCGCCGTGATCGAGCTCGAAGCCAGCGACAGCGACATGGTCGAGATCCTGGCCAACGACCACCCGATCGCGCGCGGGCAGATCGTGGTGACGGGCGACCGCATCTCCGTGGAGGTGACCGAGCTGATCCGCAAGGCGGCCTCGATCGTCGAGCCGGGCGTCAGCATCGGCGACGGCGCGGCGCCTTTCCTGGAGGGCGGCTACGATTCCCCGTGACTGCGCTTGTCGGCGGCCGGACGATCTGTTATCCGCTGCGCCGCGCGACACGAAAGCGGCCCCGGGTTCTCCCGCGGCGCGCGACGGTCGAGCGAACGGACCGGTCTTCGCGTCCGATGCGGCCATGGCGGAATTGGTAGACGCGCTAGCTTGAGGTGCTAGTCCCGAGAGGGGTGGAGGTTCGAGTCCTCTTGGCCGCACCACATTGTTTTGGTTGCCCGGATCTTCGGCAACCCGGATGTGGCGCATGACAGGGCGGTGCGCCGCCGATCACGATACACCATTATCTGAGCCGACACGCCGGGCGCAGACGCCTGCGCCCGGCCAGGGGTTGCGCGAGAACCGCGCGCATCATTCCGCGCCGGGACGTCGCGGGATCGGCGGAGGCCGGCCACCGTCCCGATCAGGGAGCCGACGGAGCACCGGAAGCCCGCAGCAGGGCGGCCTCCCTGTACTCGCGCGGGGTCAGGCCGTGGCGGTCCTTGAACCGGCGGGAGAAGTGCGCCTGGCTGGTGAACCCGCAGCCGTAGGCGAGCATCCCGATCGACAGGTGCAGGCAGGCTGGGTCGGACAGCCGCTTGGCCGCCGCCGCCAGCCGGCGCTCCCAGATCCAGTCGGAGATGTGCTGGCCGCGCTCGTGGAACAGCTCCTGAAGCCGGCGCAGCGAGACCCCCGTGGCGGCCGCGAGCTGGGGAGGGTCCAGTCCCGGATCGTCCAGATGGGCCTCGACATGTGCCTTCGCGCGCTGAACGACGACGCTGCCGTGGACGGGGCGAGGCACATCCTGCGCGAGCCGCTCGGCGAGGCTCGCCACGATCAGGTCGACCGCGATCGCCGACATGCGCTCGGCGGCGTCGGGCGTGAGCTGGTGCCGCACCCGGATCAGGTCGTGGATGAAGCCGGTCGCCAGCGTGGCCGACGCGAGGTCCGCCCCGACCGACAGGCCGGTGTAGAGCCCTGTCGAGCCGAGCACGCCTTCCAAGCGCTCCCGCGGCAGCTCCAGGAATAGGGCCTGGCTGTCCCTGTGGGTCGTCAGCACGGAGGGGCGATGGTCGAGCACGACCATGTCGCCCGGCCGCTGCACGGCCTCCCGGCCGTCCTGAACGCTCGTCGACAGGCCCGCGAGCTTGAACAGCACCACGACCATCCCGGCCCTGTCGTGGCGCCGGGCCGCGCTGGGCGTCGTCTCGCATCGCAGGGCGCTCTGCGTCAGGCGCGAGAGGTACAGCGCGCCGATCTCCGCGACGTCGAGCCTGCCCCGGAACGGCCCGTCGTCGAGGCGCTCGACCTCGATCGGCACGAGCCGCTCCCCGAGAAGGTCTCGCCAGAGCTTGAAGCCGCTCCGGGGGTGGAGACCCTCCGTCGAAAACACTGTCTGCATAGGCAATATCTGAAGTCGCGGCTGCGCCGTTCGGCCGCGCAGCGATCGTTGAATACCGATCGCTGCGTATCTTTAGATACACTTTCACGCTCGGACGATCCAACAATACCGTTAATTCCGAAACAATTATATCTCAACGGACAGATCAGAGGCTATCCTCGGTCAAAACGACGATAAACGCCCGCCCCGACCACATCGGGAAGACGGGATCGACACGTATCGGCAGCCGAGCCGCGTCTTCGGGCGATCCCGAGTACACGGGGCACGGCACCCTCGGACGAGCGCCCGCTGTTCACCGGCGCGACGGCGGCGCTCAGCCTGAGCGGACCGCAACCCGGCCCTGCTCCGGCCCTGCATTGACTTCGCAGCCGCACACACGCATATCGGCGATGCAGCGTCAGCGGCCGCCACGGCCCGCTTGAGGGGGCTGCGTGACGGATCGGGCGCTACCTGGCGTGATCCGGCCCCCCTCTTCATAACGTGCATGCACCCGGGCCGCCCCATCACGCGGGCTGCCCCCTGCCAACGGACCGGCTCATACACGGCACAGCTCGCGATCGACGCGAGGCGCCCGGCCGGCCCTGCTGCATCGGATACATCCTTGACCCAATTCACCGATTTCGGCCTCGCCCAGCCCGTGCTGCGGGCGCTTAGCGAGGCCGGCTACGTCGCGCCGACCCCGATCCAGGCCCAGGCGATCCCGCCGGCCATGGCGGGCCGCGACCTCTGCGGCATCGCCCAGACCGGCACCGGCAAGACCGCGGCCTTCGCGCTGCCGATCCTGCACCGCCTCTCGCTCTCGGACCGCCGCGCGCCGCGCCGCGGCTGTCGGGTGCTGGTGCTCTCGCCGACCCGCGAGCTCGCCAACCAGATCGCCGAGTCGTTCACCGATTACGGTCTGCACCTGTCCTACACCACGACGGTGGTGTTCGGCGGCGTCACCATCAGCCGCCAGGAGCGGGCGCTGGCGCCGGGCGTCGACGTCCTCGTCGCCACCCCCGGCCGGCTGATCGACCTCGTCGACCGCCGCTCGCTGACCCTGGAGGGCGTCGAGATCCTCGTCCTCGACGAGGCCGACCAGATGCTCGACCTCGGCTTCATCCACGCCCTCAAGCGCATCGTGAAGATGCTGCCGCAGAAGCGCCAGAGCCTGTTCTTCTCGGCCACCATGCCCAAGAACATCGCGGGCCTGGCGTCCCAGTACCTCACCGATCCGGTCCAGGTCGCGGTGACGCCGGTCGCCACCACGGCCGAGCGGGTCGAGCAGGAGGTGATCTTCGTCCATACCGGCGCCAAGCAGGCGCTGCTGGGGCACATCCTGCGCGATCCGGCGATCGAGCGCGTGCTCGTCTTCACCCGGACGAAGCACGGGGCGGACCGGGTCGTGCGCGGCCTCGACAAGGTCGGCATCGCGGCTGCCGCGATCCACGGCAACAAGAGCCAGCCCCAGCGCGAGCGGGCGCTGGCCGCCTTCAAGGACGGCTCCTGCCGGGTCTTGGTCGCCACCGACATCGCGGCCCGCGGCATCGACGTCGAGGGCGTGAGCCACGTGGTCAACTTCGACCTGCCGAACGTGCCGGAGAGCTACGTCCACCGGATCGGCCGCACGGCCCGCGCCGGCGCCGACGGCCTCGCCATCTCGTTCTGCAACGACGAGGAGAAGACCTACCTGCGCGACATCGAGCGCGTGACCCGGCAGAAGGTCCCGGTGGCGGGCTTCCCCGAGGGCTTCACCCCGCCGTCCCGCCAGGAGGCCGCCGAGATCGCCCGCGAGGAGGAGCGCCGGCCCGAGCGTCCGCAGCAGCGCCCCGGCGGCGGCCGCCAGGGCCAGCGGCCCCGGCAGCAGCAGGGCCGTCCCCAGCAGGGCCGGCCCGAGGGCGGCCGCGGCTTCGGCGGTCCCGGCCAGGGCGCGCCCCGGCAGGGCCGACCCCAGGACGGCCGCGGCGACAACCGCGGTGACAATCGCGGCCACGCCCCGCAGGGCCGCGACGCCCGCGCGGACCGGCCCGCCCGCCCGCAGGGCGAGCGCCCGAACCAGGGTCGCCCGAGCCGCGACGCCCGGCCCCAGCGCGCCGATGCCCGTCCGCGCAGCGGCGGTGGCGGCGGCGAGGGTCGCAGCATCGGCTGGCTGGAGCGGGCGCCCCGTTCCTGAGCGAAGATGGCCTGAGTGACGATCGAGCCGCCCGGGACGGATCCGTCCCGGGCGGCTTCGTTTCCGGTGACCGCGCCGGACGAGCGGCGAAACCGCAACCGGATGACGGCTCGACCCTCCGTGTGAACCCGGCGCGGCGATCGGGAGCGGGTCGCCGCGCGCGGAGCCGTTCAGTTCGCCCGTGAGACCTCGACGAGGTTGTCGGAGAACGAGGGCGCGTGGCCCATATCGGTGAAGGCGCCGGACGAGATGCTGTTCACCGTGCCCTCGTTGAGCTGGCGCCAGTAGCCCAGCGTCGCCACCACGATCCCGGCCTTCACGTCGTCGGTGATGCGGGCCACACCTTTGAAGGCGCCGCGGTCGTTGGCGACCTGGACCCGGTCGCCGTCCCGGATGCCGCGCGCGTCGGCGTCGGCTTGGCTGATCATCACGAACTGCTCGCCCTGGCCCTTCTGCTTGTCCTCCATGTTGGCGTAGCAGGAGTTCAGGAAGTAGTGGCTCTTGGGCGAGACGATGTTGAGCGGGTAGCGCTTGGCGAGCTCCGGATCGTTCGTGTGCGACTCGCGCGGGCCGAGGTAGTCCGGCAGCGGGTCGAGCGCCTCGCCGGGCTGGAAGCCCTCGTACATCTGCCGGAACGGCGGGGCGACGAAGTTGGTGGCGCCCTCGACCTTCAGCATGCACTTGCCGGTCGGTGTCGGGAAGTTGCCCTCCCGGTGCGGCGCCCGGTCGTCCGGCGTGCCGACCTTGAGCCGGGCGAAGCCGTGCTCGCGCATGTACTGGAGGTCGATGCCCTCGCAGGCCGGCGATGACCAGTCGACGTAGTGCTCAAGGCACTCGCTGTCGCTCCACTTGAAGTTCTCCTCCTCGAAGCCGAGCCGGGCGGCGAGCTGTCGGAAGATCTCGTTGTTGGGGATCGCCTCGCCCGGCGCCTCGGCGCACTTGGTGTTGTAGGTCAGGTAGAGGTGCCCCCAGGAGAGGATCATGTCCTCCATCTCGGCGCCCATGGTGGCGGGCAGCAGGATGTCGGCGTAGGAGGCCGTGTCCGAGATGAAGTGCTCGGCCGAGACCATGAACAGGTCCTCGCGCATCAGCCCCTCGACGATCTTGTCGGTCTCGGGCGCCTGCGTCACGGGGTTCGAGTTCCAGCACATCATCGACATGATCGGCGGGTCGAGCTGCATCTCGCCGGTGAGCGCCCGGCCGATCTGAAGGTTCGAGACGACCCGGGTGCCCTCCGGGATCAGGTCCGGGCGGCAGATGACGTCGAACTTGTACGGGTGCTCCCAGACGCCGAACTGCGTGATGCCGCCGCCGACATGGCGCCACGCGCCGGTCAGCGCCGGGATGCAGGTCACCGCCCGGATGGTCTGGCCGCCGCCGTAGTGCCGCTCCAGCGCCACGCCGATGCGGATGCCCACAGGCTGCTCGGTCGCCATCTCGCGGGCGAGCTTCCGGATGTCGTCGGCGGAGACGCCGGTGATCGCCGCGGCCCATTCGGGCGTGCGCGTGCTGGCCCGCTCCTTCAGCTCCGCGAAGCCGACCGTGTGGTTGTCGACGTAGTCCTGGTCGACGAGGCCCTGTTCGATGATCGAGTTGATCAGCGCCATGGCGAGCGCGCCGTCGGTGCCGGGCTTCGGCGCGATGTGCCAGTCGGCGGCCTTGGCGGTGCGCGACGCGTAGGCGTCGATCACCACGACCTTGGCGCCCTGCTTCTGGGCGTCCTTCACGATCGCCCAGTGGTGCAGGTTGGTGCTGACCGAGTTGCAGGCCCAGATCACGATGTACTTGGAGTGGATGTAGCTGTCCGGGTCGAGGCCCGCGGTCGGGCCGACGGTGAGGAGCCACGCGGTGCAGGAGCCCTCGCCGCAGAAGGTGCGCTCAGTGACGGTGGCGCCCATGCGGTTGAAGAACGCGTCGCCGCCGTTCAGCCCGTGCACGAGGCCCTGGTTGCCTAGGTAGCTGTAGGGCGCGATGGCCTGCGGCCCGTACTGGTCGATGATCGCCTTCCAGCGGGTGACGATGCTGTCCAGCGCCTCGTCCCAGGTGATCCGCTCGAACTGCTTGGAGCCCTTCGGGCCGACCCGCTTCATCGGGTAGAGCAGCCGGTCGGGGTGGTAGTGGCGCTTCTCGTAATCCTTCAGCTTCACGCAGAGACCGCCGCGGGTCATCGGGTGGTCCGGGTTGCCGCGCACGCTCAGGAGCTCGCCGCCCTTCACCTCGAACAGCATCGAGCACGTGTCGGGGCAATCGTGCGGGCAGCCTCCGTAGAAGACCTCCGAGTAGGCCTCGGGCTGGACGATCTCGTTCATACTCTCTTCCTCACCGGCCGCGGGCGTCCCGTTATTGTTCAGGCGTCCCGGAACCCGATCGGCGAAGCGTACAATGAGACGAAGAAAAATTCTAACTCGAATCCCGGCGGCCGATCGCGCACGCGCGCCGCTCGGTGGCCCGTCCGCCCCGCGGCACCCTCACCGCCCCGCCTTCCCTTGCGCGGGCGCGCCCCCATCTGAGGGATGGACGAAGCGGGGGCCTGCGACATGCGGTTCGAACTCTACAGGGACGCCAAGGGCGAGTGGCGCTGGCGCCTGCGGGCGCGCAACGGCGAGGTGATCGCCGATTCGGGCGAAGGCTATGTCCGCCGCGAGGATTGCGAGCACGGCATCGCGTTGGTCCGCCAGAGCGCCGAGGCGCGCATCGAGGACATGACGACGAAGATCGCCTGACCCCGCGCGTCTCAACCTGCGATCAACCCTGTCCGAAACGTCGCAGCGGTTAAGCTGCAACGCTTCCGCTCGCCCACGCGTTGCAGCGGTTCGGACCGAGCGGAGCCCGTCGCCCTGCGCGGTTCGTCGACCAGGACGAATGACACAAAGGGAGTCGAGACCGTGCTGAGGAAATTCCTGCTCGCGGCCCTGCTGGCGCTGGGCTTCGCGGCCGCGGCGCCGGAGGGCGCGTCCGCCGCGCCCATCGGCCCGGGGCTGGCTCTGCCCGCCGAAGCCGCGCCGGCGGTGGCCGAGAAGGCCCAGTACTACTACCGTCGCCGGTTCTACGGCCCGCGGCCCTACTGGCGCCGCCCGTACTACGGCCGCCGGTTCTACTACGGCCCGCGGCCCTACTACCGTCGTCCCTACTGGCGCCGTCGGTTCTACTACTGATCGGCTCTCCGACCTGACCGGCCCGGCGGCTCCAGCGAGCCGCCGGGCTTTTTCACACCCCGATTCGGGGTGCGCGACCGCGAGCCTTGCTTTATCGTGCCGGGAACGGGACCGCCGACGGCAGATCGGCGCGCCCGAGAGGAAGCCCGATGAACGATATTGCGCAACGCGCCGAGCCCGCGGCGGCGACGCCGGACCTCTGGCAATCCATCCCGCTCGAATGCATCCTGAGCGCGGTCGCCGTTCTGCTGGCGGCGGGGCTCAAGCTCGCCGGCGTGATGTCCTGACGGCGTGCGGGGGGCGGATGGACGGCATGCAGCACGTCGCACTCTCACCGGCCGGAGGCGCGCCGCCCGCTGAGGTCGATCTGCCCAAGGGCGATCTCACGGTGCGCACCATCGCCATGCCGGCCGACACCAACGCCAACGGCGACATCTTCGGCGGCTGGGTGCTGTCGCAGATGGACCAGGCCGGCGGCATCGCGGGCGTCGACCGGGCGCAGGGCCGGGTGGTCACCGTAGCGCTGGAGTCGATGACCTTCATCCGGCCGGTCCGGGTCGGCGACGTGCTGTGCGTCTACACCCGGGTGTCGCATGTCGGCCGGACCTCGATGAAGATCGAGGTCGAGGCCTGGGCACGGCGGTTCTGCACCCAGGTCCGCGAGCGGGTCACGCAGGCCACCTTCACCTTCGTGGCCATCGACGAGGACGGCCGGCCGCGGCAGATCCCGCCGGCCGTGCCGTCCCCGTCCGCGACGACTACTTGATCACCCCGCAGGCGACGCGGTCGCCGGCACCGCCGATCGGCTGGGTGTTGTGGTCGTCCTCGTTGGCGTGGATGATCAGCGCCGCGCCGTCCCCGTCCTTCAGGCCACCCTCGCCGTTCAGCGGCGTCTCGCTGGAGACCTCGGCATTGGCCGAGCCGTCCTGCGCCGCGTAGAGGTTCGGCAGGTCGCCCTCGTCGGGGCCCTCCGCGTTGAGCAGCCCGTGCTTGCTCTGGTCGTGGTTCACATGCGCCTTGGAGTTCATGAACTTCGGGTCCGAGCAGTCGCCCACGGCGTGGAAATGCATCCCGTGCCAGCCGGGCGGCAGGCCGCCGGGCTGGATCGTCACGCGCAGGACCAGGGCATTTGCCCCGTCGCGGATCGCCAGCGTGCCGATCGGGTCGCCCTTCGCGTTCTTGATCGGCGCCGTGTAGGTCTCTGCCGGTTTGGCCGCCTCCTTGGGAGGCTCCTGTGCCAGGGCGCCGCCGGCGGCGGCGGTCCCGAGCAGTGCGAGCAGCGGCAGGGTGCGGGTCATGCGGTGGCTCTCCTTTACGGCCCGGTCTAGTTAGGGAGCGCGCCGGCCTTCGACAGGGCGGCGGCCCGAAACCTCCGCCGCAGATCTGCCGGAACCGCACGAAGCCCCGATGACCCGAGACCGGACCAGCCCGGACCGCGCGGCCCCCGCGGACGATCCCGCGGAGAACCCTGCGCCGCGGCGCGCCGACCTGTACCTCGTGGCGCACGGCCATTTCGAGAGCCGGGCCCGGGCCCAGGCGGCGATCCGTGCCGGGCTCGTGCGGGTCGACGGGCGCCCGCTCGCGCGCGCCTCGGACCCGATCGCCCCGGGCGCGCGGGTCGAGGCGGAAGCCGAGCATCCCTACGCGTCCCGCGGCGGCCTCAAGCTCGCCGCCGCCCTGGACGCGTTCGGCGTCGATCCGGCCGGCCGCGTCGCCCTCGACGTCGGCGCCTCGACGGGTGGCTTCACCGACGTGCTGCTCGCCCGCGGGGCGCGCCACGTCCACGCCCTCGACGTGGGCCGGGGGCAGCTCCATCCGCGCCTCGCCGGGGACCCGCGCGTGACCAACCGCGAGAGCACCGACATCCGCGACCTCGGCGCGGACGCCCTCGTGCCGCCCCCCGAGCTGGCGAGCGTGGACGTGAGCTTCATCGGCCTGCGCCTCGTGCTGCCGGTCCTCCCGGGCCTGTTGAGGCCGGGATCGGCGATCGTCGCGCTGATCAAACCGCAATTCGAGGCCGGCCGCGCCCGGGTCGGCCGCGGCGGGCTCGTGCGCGATCCGGCGGTCCACGCCGAGGTCTGCGCGGCCGTCCGCGGGACTCTGGAGGGGCTCGGCGCGGCGATCCTGGGCCTGATCGACTCGCCGGTGCCGGGCGGCGACGGCAACGCCGAGTTCCTGATCGGCGCGAGGTTGCGGTGAGCGAGACAACAGATAGCGAGACGGTCAAGATCCGGGGGCTCGGCGCCCGCGGCGACGGGATCGCCGAGGACGGCACCCCGGTGCCCTACACGCTGCCCGGGGAGCGCGCGGAGATCCGCCGCGAGGCGCGCCGCGCCGCGCTGCTCGGCGTCGCGCAGGCCTCGCCCGACCGGGTGGAGCCGTTCTGCCCCTACTACATGCGCTGCGGCGGCTGCCGCACCCAGCACCTCGCGCGGCCCGCGGAGCTCGCCTGGAAGCGCGACCTCGTCGCCCAGGCCCTGTCCCAGGCGCGCCTCGACGTGACGCCCGGGCCGGCCGTCGACGCCCACGGGGCGGGCCGCCGCCGCCTTACCCTGCACGTGCGCGAGATCGGCGGCCGGGCCGAGGCCGGGCTGATGGCGGCGCGCAGCCACGCGCTGGTGCCGATCGACCATTGCCCGATCACCGTGCCGGCGCTCCACCCGGCCCCGGAGGTCGCGCGCCGCCTCGCCGCCCCGCTGGGCCACGGGCGCAAGCCCCTCGACGTCGCCGTGACGGCCACCGACCAGGGCCTGGACGTCGACCTGCGCGGTCACGGACCGGTCAGCGCCGGCGTCGGCGCCGCGCTGGTGCGGATCGCCGGCGAACTCGGCCTCGCCCGGCTCTCCTTGCACGGCGAGCGCCTGATGGAGGCCGAGCCGGTCTCGGTCACGGCGGACGGCCCCGCCGCGGCGACGCGCCTCTACCCGGCCCCCGGCGGCTTCCTGCAGGCGACCGCGGCCGGTCAGGCGACGCTCTGCGACCTGACCCTGGCGGCCCTCGGCCCCCGCATCCGGCGCGTCGCCGACCTGTTCGCGGGCTGCGGGCCGCTGACGCTGGCGATCGCCCGGACGGCCGCGGTCCACGCCGTCGAATCCGATGCCGCGGCCCTCGCGGGCCTCGAGCGGGCCGCGCGCGCCGCCGCGGGCCTGCGCAAGATCAGCAGCGAGCGCCGCGACCTGTTCCGCCGGCCCCTGCTACCCCCCGAACTCGACGCCTTCGACGCGGTGGTGTTCGACCCGCCCCGGGCCGGCGCGGAGGCCCAGGCCCGCCAGCTTGCCGCCGCCCGCGTGCCCCTGGTGATCGGCATCGCCTGCGACGCCGGAACCTTCGCGCGGGACGCGGCGACGCTGGTCGCCGGCGGGTACCGGCTGGAGACCGTCACGCCGGTCGACCAGTTCCGCCATTCGGGCCATGTCGAGATGGTCGGGGTGTTCCGGCGCGAGACCGCGCGGCGGCGCTAGGCCACGCAACCGGCGGCCACGTTTCCCGTTCTCCCGGCGACGGGAGACCTTCCATGATCCGCGGATTCCTCGGTACCGCGACGCTCGGTGCGCTGAGCCTCGCCCTCATCACCCCGCTCGCGGCGCAGACGCGAGCGCCCGACCAGACCGGCACGGGCGGCGGCCCGGTCTCGACCATCACGGCGCCGAACACCAACAGCCTCGGCGTCACCAAGCCGCCCGGCACGTCCCTCGGCCCCGGCGAGGTGCCGACCCCGGAGCAGCGGCGGCGCGAGCGCGCTCTGACCGACAAGATCGAAGGCAGCATCTGCGACGGCTGCAACTGAGATCGGGTCGGGGTCGCTCGGGCCGGGTTCCCGCTCAGGCCATCGCCTGTCCGGGTTGCGGTGTTCGACCGGGCCGTGCCCCGCAAACGGCTCTCCATTCGGCGCGACCTCGGGCGGCGCGGAACTTCAGATCGCGATCGCTCCGGCCTGCGGGCCCCGCGGGTCCGCCGAGGGGCTTGGCCAAACCGCCGGCTCGATACAGCAGCGACCGGCGAACAGGATTGTTGCCAGCGCATATTTCCATATTGGTTGCAAATATATCCATCTTCATAATCCAATATCCTATCTTAAAGCCAGTCTTTTTGTAGATATACTCCAAATATTGATCTTCAAATTCACGGATATGGCGCTCCTTAGAGCGGATCATTGCTCAAAAATCGTGTTCTCGTTTATTGATTCGCAACTTGATGCTTCGTAAGACTTGCGCGTCGCGGGTCCTAGCCTGGGGGCGGCGACGTACAGCCGCGACTTCAAGTGAAGGAAACGCCGCCATGGCCCTCGTGAAGAAAGCCGCCCTGTCGGGATCGCACGCGCGGGTCCGGAAGGGCGAGCCGGCCAGTCTGAGCCAGCTCGGGCGCCTCAACGAGGAGAGCCGGCGCAAGGCCCGGACCTTCGCCAAGCAGCAGAAGGCGGCGGAGCGCATCGCGGCGGCGACAACCCAGCTCGCCAGCGGCGTCGCCGAGGCCTCGTCGGCGGCCGAGGAGCTGCGCAAGGCGATGGAGCAGATCGCCGCCGGCGCCGAGGAGGCGGCCGGGGCCTCCGAGCAGTCGCAGCGCGCCGTCACGACCGTGTCGGAGGTGATCGGCACCGCCCGCACCGAGGCCGAGACCTCGCGCCAGAAATCGGAGGCGCTCCAGGGACTCATCGCCGGCGTGAGCCAGCAGATCCGGCTCAGCGTCGGCTCGATCGCCACGGCGGCCGAGCGTCAGGCGGCCTCGGTCACGCTGATCGTCGAGCTGGAGCGGCAGGCGGCCAATATCGGCGACATCGTCCGCGCCGTCGCTCGCATCGCCGACCAGACCAATCTCCTGGCCCTGAACGCCGCCATCGAGGCGGCCCGGGCCGGCCAGCACGGCAAGGGCTTCGCAGTGGTCGCCGACGAGGTCCGCACCTTGGCGGAGACCTCCGAGCGCAGCGCCCAGGAGATCCAGGCCCTGATCGGCCGGATCCAGGAAGACGTGAAGGTCATCGCCGAGGGCATCAACCGCGCGGCCGAGGGCGCGCGCCAAGAGGTCGCGCGGGGCGAGACGATCACCGCCCAGCTCGAGGCGGTGCGGCAGGCCATGGTCGAGATCATGCGCGGCGCCGAGACCATCGCCCGGGTGGCCGTCGAGTCTGAGAAGGCCGTGGTCGAGGCGCAGAAGGGGTCCGAGCTGATCGCTGCGGCGGCCGAGGAGCAATCCTCCGCCTGCCAGCAATCGCTCAAGACCATCGAGCAGCAGACCACCGCCCTCGGGGAGAGCGAGCAGGCTGCCACCGAGCTCGCGACCCTGGCGGACGAGCTGAAGAACGCCACCGACGTCGGCAAGAGCGCCGAGGAGGTCGCCTCGGCGGCCGAGGAGCTGTCCTCGGCGGTGGAGGAGATCAACCGGGCCGCCGCGCAGATCACCACGGCGCTCGACCAGATCGACCGGGGCGCCCAGCAGCAGACGGCGGCCGCGCAGCAATCGGCGGCCGCGATCGCGCAGATCGAGAAGGGAGCGCTCCTCGCCCAGGACAGCGCCCGCGACGCCCTGGAGAAGGGCGGCCTGATCACGAGCCAGCTTCAGGAGAACCGGGCCGCGGTGGACGGACTGGTCGCGGGCGTCGGCAACGCCCTCGCGGAGACCGACCGGAGCCGAGAGCAGATCAACGCTCTGGAGCAGGTGAGCCGGAAGATCGACAAGATCGTCGACGCGATCACCACGGTGGCGATCCAGACCAACATGCTGGCGGTGAACGGCTCGATCGAGGCGGCCCGGGCCGGCGAGTTCGGCAAGGGCTTCATGGTGGTGTCCACCGACATCCGCAACCTCGCCCGGGATTCCTCGGAGAACGCGGAGCGGATCAAGGACCTCGTGAAGGCGATCCAGGACCAGATCGTGGTGGTGCGCCGGGACCTGGAGGCGATCTCCGCGGCGGCCGCCGCCGAGGTCGAGAAGAACCGGGCGATCACCCGCAACCTCGAGACCACCGCCGACGACATGGGCGTGGTGCTCGACGGCAACCGGCAGATCCTCCAGGGCGCCGACCTGATCATCCGCAACGTCGAGGAGGCGAAGCGCGGCGTCGACCAGATCGCCACGGCGGCCCGCCAGGGCGGCCAGGCGGTGAACGAGGCGCAGCAGGCCGCCCGCGAGCAGGCGAACGGCGCAGAGGAACTCGCCGCCGCCATCGAGGAGGTCGCGTCGCTGGCCGACGAACTCCAGAACCAGGACTGAGACGCGCCCGGCCGGGACGGCCCCACCCGAATCCTGCTCAGCCCGGAGCCCGCCATGTCCAACGACGCCCCAGCCTCGGCCGCGACCGACCGGTCGGAGACCGCCTCCGCGCTCCAGTTCGTGACCTTCCACGTCGCCCGCGAAACCTACGCGGTGCCCCTCGCGGAGGTGCAGGAGATCATCCGCCTGCCCGACATGGTCGACGTTCCGCTGGCACCCCCCGCCCTGGTGGGACTGGCCAACCTGCGCGGCTCGGTCCTGCCGGTGGCGAGCCTGCGGCGGCTGTTCGAGCTGCCCGACCGGGTCCACGACGACGCCGCCCGGGTGGTCGTGGTCGGCCAGGGGTCCGGCGACGGCAGCGGCGCTGGCGGGACCTCCGGCTTCGTGGTCGACCGGATGGCGAGCGTGATCACCGCCGAGCCCGGGGAGATCGAGGGGACCGACGGCCTCACCGCCACCGCGGCGACCGAGCTGCTCGCGGGCGTGATCAAGCGGCCGGCCGGCATCGTGCTGATCATCGATCTCGGGCGCCTGCTGCAGCGCAGCGGGTCCGGGCGCGCCGGCGCAGAGGGCGGGTCGGGCGGACGGAACGCGGTCGGGCCGATCGAGGCCGGCGGCGCGGCCTCGGCGCGGCCGGAGGGCGAGGCCGGGCTCTCCGACGAGATCCAGCTCGTGTCCTTCGAGCTCGCGGGCCAGGAATACGCCCTGCCGATCGAGCAGGTGCAGGAGATCGTCCAGGTCCCCGACCGCGTCAGCGAGCTGCCGAAGGCCGAGCGCCACGTCATCGGTGTGATCAACCTGCGCGACCGGCTGCTGCCCCTGGTCAGCCTGCGGGCGCTGTTCGGGCTGCCGGGCGTGCCCCTGGGAGAGCAGAACCGGATCGTGGTGGTCGCCTCCCGGGAATCCGCCGGCTCCGTCGGCATCGTCACCGACACGGTGAAGGAGGTGCTGCGGGTGCCCCGCGCGGTGGTCGACCCGCTGCCCGACCTGCTCGCGCAGGGCGACGCGCTGCGCGAGGTCGAGGCGATCTGCCGGCTCGGCGGCGGCAAGCGGCTGGTCTCGATTCTGTCGGCCGCCCGCCTGTTCGCCACCACCGGGATCGCCGGCGGCCTCGCCGGCCTCGGAGCCGCAGAGGAGGGCCCCGTGCAGGAACGTCAGACCGCGACCGCGCCGACGCGCGCCGACGAGGAGGAGCAGTTCGTCGTCTTCCGCCTGGCAGACGAGGAGTACAGCGTGCCGATCGACGCCGTGCACGAGATCGTCCGCGTCCCCGAGCAGCTCACCCACGTGCCGCGGACGCCCGGCTTCATCGAGGGCATCGTCAACCTGCGGGGGGCGGTGCTGCCGGTGGTCGACCAGCGCCGCCGCTTCCGGCTCCCGGAGGCCGCGCGCAACGACCGCCAGCGCATCATGGTCTTCGCGATCGCGGGGGTGCGGACCGGCTTCATCGTCGACTCGGTCTCGGAGGTCCTGAAGATCCCCCGCTCGGCCATCGTGCCGGCGCCGGACCTCGCGAAGGACGACGACAGCGCCGTGGAGCGGGTCGCCAACCTCGCCGCCGCCAAGCGGATCATCCTGATGGTGAACGTCGACCGGCTCCTCAGCCGGCACGAGGTCGCGGATCTGCAGGCGGCCTGAGCCGCCGTCTCCGGGCCCGGTCCGAGGCCGCTCCTGCCACGCAACCCGCCATGCCCAAGCTCCTGATCGTCGACGACTCCGCCCTGATGCGCAAACACCTTCGCCTGATCTTCGAGGAGACGGGCCAGTTCGAGGTGCGCACGGCGCGCAACGGCCGCGACGCCCTGGACCAGATCGACAGCTTCGAGCCCGACGTGGTCACCCTCGACATCAACATGCCCGAGATGGACGGGCTCACCTGCCTCGGCGAGATCATGGCGGTGCGCCCGCGCCCGGTGGTCATGGTCTCGTCGCTGACCCGCGAGAGCGCCGCCGTGACCCTGGAGGCGATGCAGCTCGGCGCCGTCGATTACGTGGAGAAGCCCGGCGGCACCGTCTCCCTCAACATCGGCGAGGTCCGGGACGAGATGGTCGCCAAGGTCCGCGTCGCGGCCCGGGCCAAGCCCCGCCGCGCCCGCGGCCTCCTCGACCGGGTCCGGCGCGGGCGCGGCGAGATCGCGAAGCGCCGCCCGGCGCCCCGAGCCGCGGCCCGCGTCGAGGGCTGCGTCCTGATCGGCGTGTCGACCGGGGGGACCGCGGACGCTGGAGGAGATCCTGCCGGAGCTTCCGGCCGACCTGCCCTGGCCGGTCGTGATCGCCCAGCACATGCCGGGCTCCTTCACGGGGGCCTTCGCCCAGCGCCTGGACCGCCTCTGCGCCCTGGAGGTGGTGGAGGTGACCGCCCCGGTCCCCCTCGCGGCGGGCCGCGTCTACATCGGCCGGGGCGACGCCGACGTGGTGATCGAGCGCCGGCTCGGCCGGCTCGCGGTCGCCACCGTCCCGAGCGACCCGGCCCTGCGCTGGCACCCCAGCGTCGACCGCCTCGTCCGCAGCGCCCGGGATCACCTGCCGCCCGAGGCCCTGATCGGCGTCGAACTCACCGGCATGGGCGACGACGGCGCCGCCGCCCTGGCGGCCCTGCGGGCTGCCGGCGGCCGCACCATCGCGGAGGCCGAGTCGAGCGCCGTCGTGTTCGGCATGCCGGCCGAGCTGATCCGCCTCGGCGGCGCGACCCTGACGCTGCCCGCCCGCTCCATCCCGGCGCAGCTCGTCGGCTGGCTCTCCTGAGATCGACACCGAGACTGCCATGGCCCTGGTCCGCAAGCACCCCGCCCTCCCCGCGCCGGCGGAAGCCCCGGAGGATCCCCGGATCGCCCTGGAGGGCCCGACGGCCGCCGGGCGCCGCGACGCGGCCCATCGCCTGGCCGCCGATCCCGACGCCGCCGGCCTGCTGGCCGACCGCCTCGCCCGCGAGGCGGACCGGAGCGTCGGCGAGGCGATCCTCGGCGCCCTCGGCCGCATCGGCACCCCGGCGGCGGCCGAGCGCCTGTTCGGCCTGCTGGGCTCGGAGGACGTCTGGCTGCGCAACGCCGCGATCGAGACGCTGCAGGAGATGGACGCGGCGGTGCTCTGCGCCCTCGAGCGGGCCCTCGCCGATCCCGACAGCGACCGCCGGATCTTCGCGGTGAACGTGCTGGTCTCCCTGCGCCACCCGGCGGCCGCGACCTACGCCCGCCGGGTCCTGGCCGAGGACGGGCACGTCAACGTCTGCGCCGCCGCCCTCGACGTGCTCGCCGAGATCGGCACGCCCGAGATGGTGCCGGAGCTTGAGGCCGCCGCCGCCCGCTTCCCCGACGCGCCGTTCCTGCGCTTCGCGGCCAGGGCCGCCTGCCGCCGCATCACCTGACCGGCGGCCGGCATGACCGCACCGTTCCCGCCGCCGACGCCCGTCGTCACCGATGCCGACTTCGTCCGCTTCCGCGACTTCTTCTACCGCAAGACCGGCATCATGTTCGCCGACAACAAGCGCTACTTCGTCGACAAGCGCCTGCAGGAGCGGATGCTCGCGAGCGCGCTGCCGGTCTTCCGCGACTACTTCAACACCCTGCGATTCCAGGCCAGCGGCCAGGAGTTCCAGACGCTCGTCAACCTGATGACCGTCAACGAGACCTACTTCTACCGCGAGGAGTACCAGTTCCGCTGCCTCGTCCGGTCGATCCTCCCGGAGGTTACCCGGCGCAAGCGGCCGGGCGAGCCGGTGCGGATCTGGTCGGTGCCCTGCTCGACCGGCGAGGAGCCCTACTCGATCGCCTTCCAGCTCCTCGACACGTGGCCGGAGGTCGACCGGTACGACATCGAGATCGTCGCCTCGGACATCGACACCGCCGTGCTCGACCAAGCCAAGCGCGGCCTCTACGGCGACCGCGCGGTCCAGCACGTCCCCCGGGCGACCCTGGAGCGCTACACCCGGCGGGTGCAGGGCGCCCACGAGGTGATCCCGGACATCCGCGAGTCGATCGCCTTCGCGCAGGTCAACCTCTCGGACCCGCTCTCGACCCGGCAGTTCCGCGGCTTCGACGTCGTGTTCTGCCGCAACCTGCTGATCTACTTCGACGACGCGTCCCGCCGCGGCGCCGCCCAGACGCTCTACGAGGCGCTCGATCCGGGCGGCTTCGTCTGCCTCGGCCATTCCGAGTCGATGAGCCGGATCTCCGCGCTGTTCGACCTCCGGAAGTTCGCGGAGGCGATCGTCTACCAGAAGCCCCTGAGCGCGGAGGCCTGACATGGCCAGGATCCTCGTCGTCGACGACGCCACCACGGTGCGCCTGTACTACCGCGACGTGCTGGAAGAGGCCGGCTTCGCGGTCGAGGAGGCCGTGAACGGCTACGAGGGCCTGGAGAAGGCCGTCGCCGAGGGCTTCGACCTCGTCCTCGTCGACGTGAACATGCCCAAGATGGACGGCTACGCCTTCCTGCGGCAGGGCCGGACCATGCCGGAGCTCCAGGCGGTGCCGGCCGTGATGATCTCCACGGAGAGCGCCGGCGCCGACCGCGCGCGGGCCTTCGCGGCGGGCGCCAACCTCTACCTCGTCAAGCCGGTGCGCCCGGACGCCCTCGTCGCGGTCGCCACCGTGATGGCCGGAGCCGCACCGTGACCAACGCCCTGCTCGCCCAGTTCATCCCCGAGGCCCGCGAGCTCCTGGAGCGCGCGGGGAGCGGCATGCTGGCCCTGGAGAAGTCGCCGGGCGCAGAATCCCTCGACGACGTCTTCCGGGCGGTGCACACCCTCAAGGGCACGTCCGGCCTGTTCGAGATCGCGCCGCTGACCCATCTGGTCCACGCGGCCGAGGACCTTCTGGTCGAGGTCCGGGCCGGCACGCTCGTCCTGGAACCCGCGATCGTGGACGGGCTCCTCGACAGCCTCGATCTGGTCGGCCACTGGATCGACGTCCTGGAGAGCCGCGCGGTCCTGCCGGACGACGCCGACGCCGTCATGGCGGGCCGGGTGACGGCCCTGCGGGCGTGGCTCCCCGCGGCGATCGAGGCCACCGTCGCGCGGGCCGATTACGGGCCGCCGGACTGGCTCGCCGACCTCCCCGAGGCGGACCGGCAGGCCGCCTGGAGGCGCGCCTCGGCATCGGGCGCCCCCCTGACCGCCTGGCACTACGAGCCCGACGAGACCTGCTTCTTCCGCGGCGACGACCCGGCCCATCTTGTGGCGCAGGCCCCGGGCCTCGTCGCGCTGCGGGTACGGCCGCGCACCGCAACACCGTCGCCGGAGACCTGCGACCCGGTGCTGAGCTGGCTCCGCTTCGAGGTTCTGTGCGTCGCCGACGCCGAGGCGGTCGCCGATCATCTGCGCTACGTCGCCGATCAGGTCCGGGTCGGCGCGATCCGGCCGGACGACCTGATCGTTTTGACCGGGACGGAGGATGAGGCCGAGGTGTTCGGCGACTTCGCCGCGCGGGCCGGGACGCTCCTCGCCGAGGACGCCCGGGCGGACCTCGCCGCCGCCGCCGCCGCCCTGCTGGGGATCGTCGGCGCCGGGACCCGGCAGGCCTGCGCCCTGCGCTGGATCGCGGCGCTGGCCGCCACGGCGGAGACCGAGACGCTGCGCCGCCTCGCCGCCGACCTCGGCGGCCCGCGGCCGGCCTCGGGTTCGCCGCCGACCGATCGGCCGCCCGCAGAGGCGCCCGCCCCGGACCTCGCCCTGCGCCAGCAGGCCGAGGCGATCCTCGCCGCGCAGGCCGAGATGCTGGCCGTGCCGACGGACCCGGCCGTCGCGGAGGGCCGGTTCGAGTCCGTGCGCACGGTGGTGCGGCGCTGCCTGCCGCATCTGGTGCCCGGCCGGGCCGCCGCCCTGGAAGCAGCCCTGGGCCGAGCGCGCGCGGGCGCCACCGAGACCCTCGGCGCCGTCCTCCGCGGCGTGGCGAGCGGCGCGGCCGCCGCACCGCCGATGCCGACACCCTCCGGAGAGCCCGCGCCGCGGCCCACCGCGGCCCCGCCGCCGGCGACCGAGCCGCGCGATGCCCCGGAGGGATCCGGCCCTGACGCCAAGGGTCCGGCGCGCATGCTGCGGGTCGAGCAGGGCAAGGTCGACGCCCTGATGAACTTCGCGGCCGAGCTGACGGTCGCCAAGAACGGGCTCGCCTATCTCGCCGGACGCGTCGAGCAGGTCAGCGGCTCGCGCCAGCTCGGTCGGGAGATCAAGGAGCAGTACGCGGTCATCGACCGGATCGCCCAGAGCTTGCAGGTCGGCGTCATGGCGATCCGCATGATGCCGGTGAGCCAGGTTTTCCAGCGCTTCCCCCGGCTCGTCCGCGACATCACGCGCAAGCTCGGCAAGGAGGTCGAGCTGGTGATCCTGGGCGAGGAGACCGAGGCCGACAAGAACGTGCTGGAGAGCCTCGCCGACCCGCTGATCCACATGGTCCGCAACGCTCTCGATCACGGCATCGAGATCCCCGCGATCCGGATCGCCGCCGGGAAGCCGGCGCGCGGCACCCTGCGGCTCGCGGCGCGGCAGGAGAACGACAACGTCATCATCGAGGTGGCCGATGACGGCCGCGGCATCGACCCGGAGGCGGTCCGCGAGAAGGCGCTGCGCAGCGGTCTGATCGGCCCGGATCAGGCCGCCCAGATGACCGCGGAGGATCTCGTCAACCTCGTCTTCGCGCCCGGCTTCTCGACGCGGGATCAGGTCTCGGACCTCTCGGGTCGGGGCGTCGGGATGGACGTCGTGCGCAGCGCGGTGCGCAGGGCGGGCGGCGACGTCTGGCTCGCGAGCCAGCCGGGCGCGGGCACCTGCGTGACCGTGCAGCTGCCCCTGACCATGGCGGTGACCCGCATCGTCACCGTGGTGGCGCGGGGCCAGCAATACGGGGTCGCCATGGACGCGGTGGCCGAGACCGTGAAGGTTCCGCGGGACCAGATCCACCGGATCAAGCAGCGCGAGACCTTCGTCCTGCGGGACGCGATGATCCCCCTGATCCGGCTCGCCGACAGCCTGGGCCTCCCGGCGGCCTTGGACGCGCCGCCGGAGGAGGAGGCCGTCATGGTCGCCCGTGTCGGACGCGAGCGGGTCGGCATCGTGGTCGACGGCTTCCGCGAGCGCATGGAGGTCATCGTGCGGCCCCTCGACGGTCTCCTCGCCGGCCTCGCGGGCTTCTCCGGGACGGCGCTCCTCGGCGACGGAAGGGTTCTCCTCGTCCTCAACCTGTCGGATCTGCTCTGATGGCCCTCGAACACAGCGGCGCCCGCATCCGGCTCTCGGGCCACTGCCCGGTCGAGGATGCCGAGCCGCTGCTCGATATCCTGCGCGCCACCCCGGAGGCCGTCGTCGACCTCACCGGCGCGGCGTGGCTCCACACGGCGGTCCTCCAGGTGCTGATGGTCGCGGCACCCGCCCTCCGCGGCCGGCCGGCCGGAGCCGTGCCGGCGGCCTGCCTGGCCGCGCTGCCCGAGGCCGCCGCGGAAGGCGCCGCGGAGGCCGAGCGCGGATGACCGAGCCGGGGACCGGGCGCATCCTCGCCGTGGCGAACCGCAAGGGCGGCACCGCCAAGACCACGACGGCCGTGAATCTCGCCGCAAGCCTCGCGGAGCGCGGCCGGCGGGTGCTGCTCGTCGACCTCGACAGCCAGGGCCATGCCGGCCTCGGCTTCGGCGTGCGGGCGAGGCCCGGCAAGCCGACGGTGCACGACCTGTTCCGCGGCACCGGGGTGACGGATCTCGGGCGCGCCGTGCGGCGCACCGCCGTGCCGAACGTGGACGTGCTGCCGGCCGATCGCGGCTTCTCGGGCCCCGACGGCGCCGTCGCGCCCCTCGGACTCGCGGCGGCGCTGAAGTCCCTGGCGACGGATTACGCGGTGATCCTGATCGACACCGCACCGACGGCCGACGCCCTGCTGATCAGCGCCCTGGCGAGCGCGCACCACGTCCTGGTTCCGACACAGCTCAGCCACCTCGCGGTGGACGGCGTCGGGCAGTTTTCGCGCGCGTTCTTCCGGGTGGCGACGAGCCTCAATCCCGGTCTGCGCGGCCTCTCGATCGTGCCGGTGCAGGTGGATCTCCGGATCACGATGCAGCGGGAGGCCCTCGAGCAGCTCGCGAGCCGGTTCGGCCGGGAGCGCCTCCTGGCTGGGATCCGCACGGACATCGCTCTGGCGGAGGCCTTCGGATGCGGACGGCCGGTTCGGTACGTGAAGCCCCGTGCGCGGGCGGTGCAGGACTTCGAGCTGTTATGCGACCACGTCATGGAAAAATGCATTGCCGGGCAGATTGGAACGATTAAAACTTAGCCGTTAGCACAGACATGGAGTTCAGAGCGAGAAATGAATACGATATTACTGGTGGACGACTCACCGACCATTCTTTCGAGCATGTCAGGAATACTTCGCAGTTCGGGATATGAAACCGAACAGGCTGCCGATGCCGAGACGGCACTCGCGAAGGTCAAGGCAGGCCTGAAGCCGGCCCTCGTGATCACGGACTTCCACATGCCCGGCATGGACGGCGTCCAGTTGATCCAGGAGTTGCGGAAGCTCGCGCCGACCCGCTTCACGCCGATGCTCGTTCTCACGACGGAATCGCAGCAGGAGAAGCGCGACGGCGCGCGTCAGGCGGGGGCGACCGGCTGGCTGGTGAAGCCGGTCCAGGCCGACAAGCTGCTGCAGGTCCTCACACAGGTCGCCCCCGCGATTCAGCGCCGCGCCGCCTGATCCGGGCGACCCCTCTCCGCTGAAGCCCGCTCCGCTGAAGCCCGCTCCGCGGGCCTCGGCCTCGCCCGGCCCCGCGCCACCGCTTCCGACCGAATGACCGTTCCCGCGATGCAGATTGCTGCCCGTCCCTCCGCGAAGACCGAGCTGCGGACGCTCCTGCTCAGTGCCGCGGCCGGCGGCGCGATCGGGGCCGTGCCGCTGATCCTGGGGATCGCGCAGCCGGCGCAGCTCCTCTTCGCGGCCGCCGCCGCGCTCTGCGGGGGCCTCGTGACCCGCGGGCTGCAACCGTCCTGCCGCGCGGTCGAGCCGGATGCCCCGCCGATGGCGGTCACGCTTCGGGCCGAACCGGCGGCCGCCCCGGCGCACGGAGCGGCCTGCGCCGAGGCCGTGGCCCGGGATCTCGGCGACCTCGACCCCTATTTCGCCGTGACGGGCGAGCAGCTGCGCAGCATCGTCGCGCAGACCGAGGCGGCCGCCGCCGCGATCCTCGCCTCGCTGGAGAGGCTCGACGGCGCCCAGGCGCGCAGCGCCGCCTGCATCGGCGGCGCGCACGACCGCATCGTCGGCTTCGCCGAGCAGAGCGACGCCGCGCTGCAATCCCTGGCGGCGGCCCTCGGCGCCTATCTCGACCGGCGCTTGAACGAGACCCGCGAGGAACGCGGCCCCGTCGAGGTGGCCGTCGGGCAGATGCGCGGGCTCGATGCCCTGATCCTCAGCCTCGAGAAGGTCGGGGCGGCGACCCGGATGCTGGCGCTCAACGCCAACATCGAGGCGGCCCGCGCCGGGGCCCACGGAGCCGGCTTCCGGGTCATCGCCCGGGAGCTCCAGGATCTCGCGCAGACCTCCCAGACCGCGATGGCCGAGGCGCGCGTGCAGGTGGCGGACGCGCAGCAGACGATCAGCCGGGTGCTGATCGCCGATCGCGGGGACGACGCGACCCGCACCGAGCAGGAGCGCCTCCGCGCGCTGATGGCCGAACTCGGCGGGATCGCCGAGACGACCACCCGGGTCCTCCTCGGGATGGCGCGGACGGACCTCGCCGAGGTCAAGGCGCAGAATGCGGCGGTGGGCGACGAGGTGCTGTCGGTCTTCGGCCAAGTTCAGTTCCAGGACGTCGTCCGCCAGCAGATCGAGGCGGTCGATGCCGCCAACGCGGCGCTGCAGCTCTGCCTCGACGGCCTGCGCCGGCGGCTAATCGGCACCGGGCCGGGGCGGGCGAGCGCGCCGGCGGCGATCCTCGAGACCGCGCGAGCGCGCTACGTCACCCAGATCCAGCGCCGCGTCGACGCCCAGGCCCTCGACCAAGTCGTCGACCAAGCCCTCGACCCGGTAGCGCCCGACATCGAGCTGTTCTGACGGGGCGGGCCGCGATGTCACGGAAGCGTCAGAAAACAGCGCCACATCCGCGGCACAGCTTGCATCGACCGTCGCGGTGCCGGATGCGGGCTGCGGCCCCGCGCTGTCCCGTGACCGATCCGCATCCGAGACCTGTACGTGATCTTCATCCACCAGCCCGCCGTCGGCGCCGGAGCCACGCTGCTTGAGCGCCGCGTCATCGATCTCCAGGACACGATCCCCGAGGACACGGTCTGGCTCGATCTGATCCGCCCGAGCCGCGAGGAGGAACTGAAGGTCGAGTCGTTCGCGGGCATCGAGGTGCCGACCCGCGAGGAGATGAAGGACATCGAGCCCTCGGAGCTGCTCTACGTCGAGGACGGCGCCCGTTACATGACCGGCCGGGTGCTCTCGAAGGTCAGCGACGCCGAGGAGCCGGGGCTGGCCGGCATCACCTTCATCCTGCGCGGCAACCGGCTGGTGACGGTGCGCCACGAGGAGCCGCAGGCCTTCCGCATGTACACGCAGCGCGCCGGGCGCTCGATGGGCAACGGCGGCGCCTCGACACCCTCGGGCGAATCGATCCTGGCCGGGCTGATCGAGGCGGTGATCGACCGGGCCGCCGACGTTCTGCAGCTCCAGGGCGAGCGCATCGACCGCCTGTCGGGCAAGATCTTCGAAGTGCAGGAGGACCCCTCCGCCCGCAACACCGCGCTGCAGGACACGCTGCGGGCGCTGGGCCGGCACGGCGATCTCATCTCCAAACAGCGCGAGAGCCTCGTCTCCATGGAGCGGATCCTGCTCTCGCTGTCGGCGACTTACCGGACCAACAAGGCCCCGCGCGACCTGCGCGAGGACGTGCGCTCGACCCTGCGGGATCTTCAGTCCCTCGAGGAGCACGCAACCTTCCTGTCGACGAAGATCCAATTCCTGCTCGACGCGACCTTGGGGCTCGTCAACCTCGAGCAGAACAACATCATCAAGCTGTTCTCGGTCATGGCCGTTGTCTTCATGCCCCCGACGCTGATCGCGTCGATCTACGGCATGAATTTTAAGTCCATACCGGAACTAGATTTCGCCTTCGGATATCCGATGGCGCTGATCATGATGGTCGTGGCCGCCGTATTTCCCTACTTCTTCTTTCGGTGGAAGAAGTGGCTCTGACAACAAATGCTGGTATAGAGCCGACAGAATCTTAAGACCTCTGCGGGAGCATGGTGGGGCCTGAAGGCGCGGCGCGGCCGCGTAGACGGAACCTCCCATGCGCTTCTCCCTCAAGACGGTCCTCGCCGGTGCCATCGGCCTGCTCGCCCTCGCCGCCGTCGGCCAGGGCATCGCCAGCGTCGTGAGCCTGTCGGAGATCGAGCGGAACGCCGCGGCGATCTCGCAGCAGGCCCTGCCCGCGCAGAACCAGGCCGAGGCCATCGGGACGGCCGTGCGGGACGCGCGCCTGCGGCTCTACCGGCTCGCGGTGGCCTCGCCCGACGCGGCGGCCCTGGACAGGAACCAGACGGCGCTGACCGACGCCCTCGGCGAGTTGTCCGGCCTCCGGCAAGCCTATCAGGACCGCCTGACGAGCCCGCAGGCCCGGGCGATCTACGAGCGCTTCACCAACGCGTGGAACGCCTACCAGAACATCCAGCTGCAGGTGGTCGAGCTGATGATCGCGGGCGACCAGCCGGGCGCCGTCGCACTCGTGCTGGATCCCGCGACGGGGGCGCAGAACGACGCCGCGGTGGCCAGCCTGACCGAGTCGATCGCGGCGGCGCGGGGCCAGACCGAGGCCAACGTCACCCAGACCGTGCAGGCGGCGACGCGGGCCAAGCTGATCGCGCTGATCGCCACGGTGGTGGGCCTCGCGGTCGCGGCGGCCGCGATGCTGTTCGCCCTGTTCGGGATCGCGCGGCCGATCCAGCGCATGACCGGCGCGATGGGCCGCCTCGCCGAGGGCGACGAGACCGTGCCGGTCCCGCATACGGGACGGCGCGACGAGATCGGCGCGATGGCGGCGGCCGTGCAGGTCTTCAAGGACAACCTGATCCACACCCGCGCCCTGGAGCGGGAGACCGCGCTGGCGCGCGAGGGCGCCGAGGCGCAGCGCCGGCGCGCGGTCCACGCCATGGCCGAGTCCTTCGAGGCCGCGGTCGGCGGCGTGCTGGCCCGGGTGGCGGACGCCGCCCTCGGCCTGCGGGCCGACGCCGAGGCGATGAGCGGTACGGCCACGCACACCGCGGAGCGCTCGGCCACGGTGGCGGGCGCCGCGCAGGAGGCCGCCCAGCATGTCGGCACGGTCGCGGCGGCCGCCGAGGAACTCGGCGCCTCGGTGCAGGAGATCGGCCGCCAGGTCGACGGGTCCGCCGAACTCGCCCGGAGCGCGGTGGTCCAGGCCGGCGACACGGCCGGCCTCGTGCAGGAACTGAGCACCGCCGCGGGCCGGATCGGCGACGTCGTGCGCCTCATCACCGACATCGCCGGCCAGACGAACCTGCTGGCGCTGAACGCCACGATCGAGGCGGCCCGCGCCGGCGATGCGGGGCGCGGTTTCGCGGTGGTCGCCAGCGAGGTGAAGCAGCTCGCCGCCCAGACCGCCCGGGCCACCGAGGAGATCGCCGGTCAGGTCGGCCGTATCCAGGGCGCGACCGGGCAGACCGTGGACGCGATCGACGGGATCACGGCGCGCATCCGCGAGATCGACGGGGTGGCGACCTCGATCGCGGCCGCCGTCGAGCAGCAGGGCGCGGCGACCCGGGAGATCGCCCGGAACGTGGCCGAGGCGGCGTCCGGGACCGGCGCGGTCACCGGGACGATCGACGCGGTGGCGCGGGCGGCCGACGACACGGGCACGGCCGCCTCGCGGATGCTGGCCTCGGCGTCGAGTCTCTCGGAGGAGGCCGCCGAGCTGCGCCGGGAGATCGACGCCTTCCTGCACACCGTGCGCGCGGCCTGAGGCTCGGCCTCAGGCTCAGCCGGGGCTCGACAGCTTCATCAGGACGAGCCCGGAGCCGATCAGGCCGGCCGCGAGGATCCGGCTGGCGCTCGCCTGCTCCCCCAGCACGGCGATGCCGACCAGGAAGGCGCCGACCGCGCCGATTCCGGTCCAGATCGTGTAGGCGGTGCCCAGGGGCAGCGTGCGCATGGCCAGCGCTAGGAAGCCGACGCTGCCGGCCATCGACACGGCCATGATGGCGGTCGGCCAGAGGCGCGTGAAGCCCTCCGACTGCTTCATCGCGAAGGCCCAGACGACCTCCAGCACGCCCGCGGTGACGAGATAGATCCAGGCCACGGCGGCCCTCCCGAAAGGGCCGGGCCGTCCCGGACTTGTGCCCCGCGCGGCGGGGGGAGGACGTGGCCTCGCGGCGGGTCAGCTAGCGATGATCGGCCGAGCCCGCAAGCGCGGCGGCCGCGGATCCCTCAGGCCACCGCGGCGAGGTGCTTGACCTCGGCCTTGGCCACCACCTTGCCGACCGGCGGCGCCTTGCAGGTCTCCGCCTCGGGCGCCAGGACCGGCGGCTGCACCCAGCGGCCGGCATCGAGGTCGGCGATCCGGCCGTTGATCTCGCGGATGACGTAGCGCGAGAACGGGTAGACGTGGAGGTAGATCACCATGTTGGTGACCACGGCCTCCAGGGCGGCCGGGTTGCGGCGGGCGGTCTCCAGGAACACGCTCCAGAAGTGCTTGGCGAGTTCCGGACGCCGCACGGTCATCCGCCAGCACACCCGCAGCAGCGAGTAGAGATCGTGGGCGATGTGGCCCCAGTTGAGCTTCTGGGCGGCGAATTTCGGCCGCTTCACCCGCCGGGCGACCACCCGGACCCGGTCGAAGAAGTTCGGCGGGTCGTAGATCTCCTGGAGGACGTCGCGGTAGTCGGCCAGCACGTCGCGCTGCGGCCGCAGGGTCACGAAGTTGATGCCCTGCGTGCACTGGTCGCCCTGGTCGGCGGTGGTCGCCGCGTAGTTCTCGTAGAGGCGGCCCTCCTTGCGCAGGCGGCGCGAGAGCTGCGTGTTCGGCAGCGCGAAGAGCAGGCCGACCATGGCGATCGGGATGCCGGTCTGGCCGATGCACAGCGACATCGCCTTGCTGATGCTGTCCTTCTCGGTGTCGAAGCCGACGATGAAGCCGGCCGTGACGAACATGCCGTGCTCGTAGAGCTTGTGCACGCTGTCGGCGATCGAGCGCTTGGTGTTCTGCTTCTTCTGCGTCTGGATCAGCGTCGCCTCGTCGGGCGTCTCGATCCCCGTGAACAGGGCGAAGAAATTCGCGTCCCGCATCATCCCGAGCAGCTCGTCGTCGTCCGCGAGGTTCAGCGAGGCCTCGGTGGAGAACTTGAACGGGTAGCCGTGCTCCTCCTGCCACTTGATCAGGTGGGGCAGGAACAGTTTGATCGCCTTCTTGTTGCCGATCAGGTTGTCGTCGACGAAGTCGACGTGCCCGCGGTAGCCGAGGCCGTAGAGCCGGTCGAGCTCCGCCAGCATCTGCGGCGTGGTCTTGGTCCGCGGGGCGCGGCCGTAGAGCTCGATGATGTCGCAGAACTCGCAGGTGAACGGGCAGCCGCGCGAGAACTGGACGCCGATGTAGAGGTAGTGGCTGAAGGTCAGCAGGTCGAAGCGCGGGATCGGGCTCTTGGTGACGTCGGCCTTGAACTTCTCGGCCGTGAGCCGGCCGCGGCGCTCGCCGGCCTCCCAGGCGGCCACGAACTTGTCGAGAATGCCCTCGGCCTCGCCCAGCACCAGGAAGTCGGCCTTGTCGTAGACCTCCGGCGTCGAGGTCGGGGCCGGGCCGCCGACGCAGACCGGGGTTCCGAGCGCCACGCAGCGGTCGATGACCACGAGGCAGTCCGGCTCCTGGGGCAGCATGCCGCCGGTCATCACGAGGTCGGCGGCCTGGATCTGCGCGTCCGTCAGTTCCTCGCAGTTGCGGTTGACGAGCGTCACCTGCCAGGCCGGCGGCAGCATCGCGGCCAGCGTGATGAGGCCCAGCGGCGGCGCCGGCGCGCGGGCGCCCTGCAGCTCCATGGCCTCTTTGAAGTTCCACATCGAGTTTTCGTAGAACTTCGGGAACACCATCAGCACGCGCGGGGCCGTGTTCGCTTCCGACATGCCAGTTTCCCTCGTTCACACGCACGGTCCCGGCCCGACCGGAGATCGGGGCGGGTACAGGATCGCTCCCCTGACCTGCGGGCGAATTAAGGCCGTTTTTCGCTCCCGCAGCAATCGGAGCCGCCGATCCCGACAGGACGCGCGTCCGGGCCCCGCGAATCAACCCCGCCGACAGGTCCCGGGGCGGATCCGGCCCGTTTGCCGCGGGGCTGCGCCATTCGGGCGACAGGTCCCGCCAAAACCGTCCCGGCCCGTCCCGGCCCGTCACGGCCTGTCACGGTCCGACGCGGAACCGCTCCGGCCGCGTCCCGTCGGCGTCGGTGAAGCCGTAGATCCGCGCGAGGTCGCCGGCATGCAGCACGGCGCCCGCCCGGACGGCGATACCGGGGTCGGCGGCGAGCGCCGCCAGCGCCCGGCCGGCGTAGAGCGGGCTCTCGGTGGCGTCCTGGATGTGACCGAGGTCGCGCGCCCGCTCGGTGGCGACGAAGCCCGGCGAGAGGCCGAGGGCGGTGACGCCGTGGGGCGCGAGTTCCCGGGCGAAGGCCAGGGTCAGCCGGTTGGTCGCGGCCTTGGCGGAATCGTAGAACACGTCGCCGAGGTAATCCTCGGTCCCGAAGGAGACGAGCGCCAGCAGCCCGGCCCGCGCCGCCACCATGGCGGGGGCGACCGCCCGGGCGAGCAGCAGGGCCGGCAGCGGCCCGGCCTCGAGGAGGCCGATGTACGGCTCCGCCGAGCGGCGCCAGAACGGCGTGCCCCAGCCGGCCCCGTCCGGGTAGCGCTCGCCGTCGTAGCCCTCGTTGCCGCTCCACACGCTGCAGGCCGCGACGTCGATGCGCCCGAACCGGCGCAGAGCCCAGTGCACCAGCGCGTCGGTGGCGCGCTCGGAGCGGTGGTCGCAGAGGTAGTGGTGACCGCGGCCGCCGGCGGCGTCGACCGCGCGGGCCGTATCCTCGATCGCCTCCGCGCGCATCTCGGTGCGCGGGCCGGTCTCGCTGGAGCGGGCCGTGACGATCACCGTGGCCCCCGCCTCTCCCAGCGCCCGGGCGAGCCCCCGGCCGACGCCCCGCGACGCGCCCGCGACGAGGCAGATCTTCTGGGAGAGGTCGGGCGCGCTCACGCCGAGGCGGGCTTGGCGCGGTTGAGGAAGGCGGCGAGCCGCTCCTGGGATTCGGGCGAGCGCAGCTGCGCGTCGAAGGCTTTCGCCTCAGCCTCCAGGGCCGCCTCGACCTGCGCTTGGTCGCCCCGGATCAGCGCCCGGGACGCCGTCAGCGCCCCGCGCGGCAGGGCGGCGAGGCGCGCGGCCTGCGCGATGGCCTGCTCGACCAGCATGTCTGCGGGCAGCACCGCGTTGACGAGGCCCAGCGCCTGCGCCTCGTCGGCCTCGAGCGGCCGGGACAGGAGCAGCAGCTCGGTCGCCCGGAGCCGGCCGACCCGCAGGGGCAGCAGGTAGCTCGACGCCGCCTCCGGCACGAGGCCGAGCTCGACGAAGGGCATGCGCAGGCGCGCCGCCGGGCTCGCGTAGACGAGGTCGCAGTGCAGGCAGAGGGTCGCGCCGATGCCGACCGCGATCCCGTCGACCGCCGCCACCATCGGGGTGCGGGTCCGGGCGAGCTGGCGGATGAAGGCCAGCGCCGGCGAGGAACTGAATCCATCACCGGCATGCCCCATGAAATCGGCGAGGTCGTTGCCGGCGCTGAACATGCCGGGCTGCCCGGCGAAGACCACGGCGCCGACCGCGTCCGACGCGTCGGCCTGCGCTAGGCCCGCGCGCATCGCGTCGTACATGGCGCCCGTGAGGGCGTTCTTCTTCTCGGGGCGGTTCAGGGTGATCAGGCGGACGCCGCCCGCGAGGTCGTCGATCGTGACGGGTTCGGCCATGATCCGCTCCTCAAACCGCCAGCGCCAGGGCGGCGTCGTCCGTGAAGGCGCCGCCCTCGACCACCGCCTGCTCCAGGCCGGAGGCGGCCACCAAGAGGTTCTCGGCGTAGAACCGGGCGAGCGCGATGCGGGCCGCGTGCGCCGGGTCCGTCTCGCCAGCCTTCCGGGCAGCGCTCGCGGCGAGCGCGCCCCGGGCGAGGCAGGCGGCGCCCAGCGTCAGGCCGAACAGGCGCAGGTACGGCGTCGCGCCGGCGAGCGCCGCCTCGGGGCGGTTCGAGCTCAGCGCGGCGAGCTGGTGGCTCGTCGCCCGGTCGAGGCTGCCGATCCCGTCGCGCAGCCGCGCCGCCATGTGGCCGAAGGCCGGGTCGCCGGCCTTGAGCAGTCCCTCCGCGGCGCGGCGCATCCAGGCGATCTGCGACCGCGCGGTGGCCCCGCCGTTCAGCGGCAGCTTGCGGGCGGTGAGGTCGATGGCCTGGATGCCGTTGGTCCCCTCGTAGATGCCGAGGATGCGGGCGTCGCGCATGAGCTGCGCCGCCCCGGTCTCCTCCACGAAGCCCATGCCGCCGTGGACCTGCACGCCGAGCGAGGTCACCTCGTTGGCGAGGTCCGTCGCGAACGCCTTCGCGACCGGGGTCAGCAGCGAGGCGCGGTCCAGGGCCGCCTGCCCCTCCGGTCCCTTCGACGCGTCGAGGGCCGCGGCGGTGAGGTAGCAGATGGCGCGGGCGGCGGCCGTCGAGGCCTTCATGGTGAGCAGCATGCGCTGCACGTCCGGATGGGCGGCGATCGGGCTGGTCGCCTCGGCGGCGCCCACCGCCTTGCCCTGGCGGCGCTCCTGCGCGTAGGCGAGCGCCCGCTGGGTCGCGGCCTCGGCGATTCCGACGCCCTGCAGGCCGACATTGAGCCGCGCCGCGTTCATCATCGTGAACATGCAGGCCAGACCCTTGTTCTCCTGGCCGATCAGCCAGCCGGTGGCGCCGCCGCCGTCGCCGAACGCCATCGAGCAGGTCGGCGAGGCGTGGATGCCGAGCTTGTGCTCGATGCCGGAGCAGCGCAGGTCGTTGCGGGTGCCGTCCGGCAGCACTTTCGGCACCAGGAACAGGGAGATGCCCCGCGTGCCGGCGGGCGCGTCGGGCAGGCGCGCCAGGACGAGGTGGACGATGTTGTCGGCGAGATCGTGCTCGCCGTAGGTGATGTAGATCTTGTTGCCGGTGATCCGGTAGGTGCCGTCGCCCGCCGGCACCGCCCGGGTGCGCAGCAGGGCGAGGTCGGAGCCCGCCTGCGGCTCGGTCAGGTTCATGGTGGCGGGCCATTCACCCGAGACCAGCTTCTCGAGGTAGCGCGCCTTCAGGTCGTCCGAGCCGTGGGCCGCGAGCGCCTCGATGCCGCCCTGGGTCAGGAGCGGGCAGAGGCCGAAGGCGAGGTTGGCGCCGTTCCACATCTCGGTGCAGGCGGCCTCGATC
The DNA here is from genome assembly GCF_900108435.1 of Methylobacterium sp. 275MFSha3.1. Lineage (NCBI taxonomy): Bacteria > Pseudomonadati > Pseudomonadota > Alphaproteobacteria > Hyphomicrobiales > Methylobacteriaceae > Methylobacterium > Methylobacterium sp. 275MFSha3.1. Next base: position 60,636 of record NZ_FNWP01000028.1, read on the forward strand.
AGCTTCGGCAGGCCCTGGCCGCCGTGGTCGGCCTCGGCCGAGAGCCCGTTCCAGCCGCCCTCCGTGAAGGTGCGGTAGGCCTCGCGCCAGCCGGGCGGCGTGGTGACCTGCCCGTCCGCGAAGGGGGTGCCGTGCTGGTCGCCGACCCGGTTGAGCGGCGCGATCACGCCGGCGGCGATCCGCCCGGCCTCGGTCAGGATCGCCTCGGCGTCGTCGGGATCGACCGCGTCGAGCCCGGCCACGTGCCGCAGCGTGAAGAGCATCTCGGGGACCGGGGCGCGGTAACTCATACGATCCTCCCGTGTGGCGGCCCGCCCGCGCGTTCGATCCGGGGCGGGTTTGACCGCGCCCGCGCACCGGCGCTAGGGCGGGGCGAGGATAGGCGCGCGGGGCTCGCACCGCCATGACCTCGGAGACGGCTTCCCGCATGAACGATCCCGGGTCAACGGTCCCGGCCGCGACCCGGCGGCTCCCCGCCGACGCGGCCGGCCTCGCGGAGGCCGCCGCGCTCCTGCGGGCCGGCCGCCTCGTCGCCTTCCCCACCGAGACCGTCTACGGGCTCGGGGCGGACGCCACCGACCCCGCCGCGGTGACGGGCATCTTCGCCGCCAAGGCGCGGCCGCGCTTCAACCCGCTGATCTCGCACCTGCCCGACGCGGCGGCGGCCCTGGCGGAGGGCGTCTTCGACGCGCCGGCGCGCCGCCTCGCGGAGGCCTTCTGGCCCGGACCCCTGACCCTGGTCGTCCCGGCGCACGCGGGCACGCGGGTCTGCGACCTCGCCCGCGCCGGCCTGCCGAGCCTCGCCCTGCGGGTTCCGGCGCACCCGCTCGCGCGGGATCTCCTGGCGGAGGTCGGGCGGCCGGTCGCGGCGCCCTCGGCCAACCGGTCCGGGCGGGTGAGCCCGACCCGGGCCGTCCATGTCCTCGACGATCTCGCCGGCCGGATCGCCGCGGTGCTCGACGGCGGCGACACGCCGGTGGGCGTCGAGTCGACGGTGGTGGCCTGCCTGGGCGGCACGCCGCGGCTGCTGCGGCCCGGCGGCGTCACCCGGGCGGCGCTCCGGGCAGTGCTCGGCCTCGACCCGGCGGCGCCCGAGGCGGCGGATGCCGACCGGCCGGCAGGCCCGGGCATGCTCGCCTCGCACTACGCACCGCGGGCGCGGGTCCGGCTCGACGCGGTGCGGATCGCACCCGGCGAGGCGGTCCTGCTGTTCGGCTCGCATCTCCCGGCGGATCACGAACTCGCGCGGGCCAGTCTCAACCTGAGTCCGGCGGGCGACCCCGCGGAGGCCGCTGCCCGGCTGTTCGGCGCCCTGCGCGACCTCGACGCCTCGGGGGCCGAGACCATCGCGGTGGCGCCCATTCCCGCGGACGGCCTCGGCGAGGCGATCCGCGACCGCCTCGCCCGGGCGGCCGCGCCCCGCTGACGGCGGAGAATTTTTCGCCGGCCGCGGAACAGAGTTCGGCCTGATCCGTTTACTGATCACGAAGGCCTTCTCAGCCCCCAATGGCCTTTTTCCTTTCAGGCTCGGAGCAATCCGAGCCTTTTTTCTTGGCTTCTCAGTCTCGGGCCAGCTTGGCGGCAATGCCCGCCACGTGGCGGCCCTGGAACCGCGCGCCCTCCAGCTCGACGGCGCTCGGCTGGCGGGAGCCGTCGCCGTCCGCGATCGTGCTGGCGCCGTAGGGCGTGTTGCCCTTCACCGCCTCGACGCCCGCCTGCCCCTGGAAGCTGTAGGGCAGGCCGACCACCACCATGCCGTGGTGGAACAGCACCGTGTGGAAGCTCGTCAGCGTCGTCTCCTGGCCGCCGTGCTGCGACGCCGTGGAGGTGAAGACCGAGCCGACCTTGCCGACCAGCGCGCCCTTCATCCAGAGACCGCCGGTCTGGTCGATGAACTGCTTCATCTGCGAGGCCATGTTGCCGTAGCGGGTCGGCGTGCCGAAGATGATCGCGTCGTAGTCGGCGAGCTCGGCGACGGTCGCGACCGGCGCCGCCTGATCGAGCTTGAAGTGGCTTTGCCGGGCGACCTCCTCCGGGACCAGCTCGGGCACGCGCTTCACGACGACCTCGGCCCCCGTCTCGCGGGCGCCCTCGGCGACGGCGTAGGCCATTTGCTCCACGTGACCGTAGGTCGAGTAGTACAGCACCAGAACCTTCGCCATGGGATGGTCTCTCCTGCGTGTCGGACGGCCGACCGAATCGTCGGCCGGCGGATGGCCCCTGCATCGCGCATTTGCCGCCTTGCAAGAATGCGCCAACATGCAAGATTGATCTTGCACAGATGCAAGGTTCGGGGCGTGGCGCTCGATTGGGACGAATTCCGGTTCGTGAAGGCGGTGGCCGATCGGGGCGGCCTGACCGCGGCGGCGGCCGAACTGGGCATCAATCACTCTACGGCGTTCCGGCGCCTCGCCGCCCTGGAGGCGCGGCTCGGCGCGCGCCTGTTCGAGCGGCTGCGCACGGGCTACGTGCCGACCGCCGCCGGGCAGGCGATGATCGAGGCGGCCGGGCGCATCGATCTGGACGTGGCACGGTTCTCCCGCGCGGTGGCGGGACAGGGCGAGACACCCTCCGGCGAGTTGCGGGTGACCGCGCCGGCCGGCTTCGCCGCCGAGCTGCTGATGCCGATGCTGGCGAGCTTCGCGGAGCGTTATCCTGAGATCCGGATCGAACTCATCCTCGCCGAGGCGACCCTCAACCTGTCGCGCCGGGACGCCGACGTGGCGATCCGGATCAGCCGGGAGCCGAGCGAGACCCTGGTCGGGCGCCGCCTCGCCCTCACCGCCTGGGCGGTCTACGGCCGCGCCGACCGCGCTTACGGCGACCTGGCCCGCGAGACGTGGATCAGTCCGAGCCCGCTGGTGGCGGGGGGCTCGCTCACGCGGTTCGTGGAGGCGCGGGTGCCGTCCGACCGCGTCCGCCTGCGGATCAACGCGGTGCTGGGCCTGGAGGCGGCGGTCGAGGCCGGTCTCGGCATCGGCCCGCTCCCCTGCTTCACGGCCGACGTCAACCCGGCGCTGCGCCGCCTGTCCGGACCGCACCCGGAACTCGGGGCGGACCTGTGGATCCTGACGCATCCGGACCTGCGCCACGCGGCGCGGGTCCGGGCCTTCATGGAGCACGTCGCCGAGGCGCTGCTGCCCCTGCGGGCGCGCTTCGAGGGCCGATGACCCGCCTCAGCGGATCTCGACGACCTCGACCTCGTGGCCGTTCACCTCGACCACGTCGCCGATCGTCTTGCCCGTGATGGCGCGGGCGAGCGGTGCCACGTACGAGATCGAGCCCTTGTGCGGGTCGGCCTCGTCCTCGCCGACGATCCGGAAGGTCTGCCGAGTCTCCTTGCCGGACTCGTCCTCGCGGACCACCGTGACGGTGGAGCCGAACTGCACGGTGTCGCCGCCCCTGGGCTCCACGAGCTGCGCGGTGTTCTTCCGGGCCGCCCAGTAGCGCAGGTCGCGCCCGATGCGGGAATCCTCCGCCTTGTCGGCGGGGTCCAGCGAGGCGACCTCCTTCTCGAGACGCGCGACTTCGGCCTCGATCTGCGCGAGCCCCTCCGGCGTGACGAAGTTCGTGTGCGGCGAGATCGGCCGGTCCGGCAGATTCTCGAACGCTTCCCCACCCTCGGGCTCTTTGACGAATGCGACGCTCATGAAGACGCCAACACGCGAGGTACGGCAAAGGTTCCCGCGCGACGGCGGTTCGGCCGGCCCGGCGTTTTCGCCGTGGCGCGACACGGGCACCGCTCGCTAGACTCTCCTGCGATACATCCGGAGCCGTCGATGTCGACCCTGTCCGCCGCCGAGGCCGTCGCCGCCAACCGCCAGGCCTGGGATGCCTCCGCGCCGCTGCACCGGAGCGACCCGTCTTGGGACCGGCTGACGCAGAACTTCGCGCGGGATCCCGGCTTCTCCTGCTTCGACCCGCCGATGGAGGCGGCCCTGCGGGCGATCGGCCTCGCCGGGACCTCCGTCGCGCAGCTCTGCTGCAACAACGGGCGGGAGACGGTGTCGCTGATGAATCTCGGCGCCCGGTCGGCGACCGGGTTCGACCAGTCGGAGGCGTTCCTCGCCCAGGCCAGGGACCTCGCCGGCATCGCCGGGCGCGACTGCGGCTTCGTCGCGGGCGACGTGCATGCGATCGACGCGGAGCACGACGGTGCCTACGACCTCGCGGTGATCACCATCGGCGTGCTGGGCTGGATGCCCGACCTGCCGCGCTTCCTCGCCGTGGCGGCGCGCCTCCTGCACCCGGGCGGCCGGATCCTCATCCACGAGGAGCACCCCGTCGTGAACATGTTCGAGCCGCGGGCGGAGCAGCCGCTCCTGGTCCGGCACTCCTATTTCCGCACGGCGCCGTTCGTGGGCGAGGACGCCATCGTGTACGGCGACGGGCCGGCCCCGCGGGTCGGACCGCATTACTGGTTCGCCCATCCCGTCGGGATGCTGATCGAGAGTCTGATCGGTGCGGGCCTCGCGATCGAGCGGTTTCGGGAGTTTCCGGACAACATCAGCAGCACGGCCTGCGACGTGCTCGCCGCCGACCGGCTCCTGCCGATGAGCTACCTGCTCCAGGCCCGGAAAGCCGCCTGACGGGCGCCGGACCTACGCCACCGTCACGACGGTCCGGCCTCGGACCTTGCCGGCCAGGATCTCCTCGCCGAGCCGGCCGACCTCTTCCAGGCGGACCTTGCTGGTCATGGCGGCGAGCTTGGCCAGATCGAGCTCCCGGGCGAGGCGGGCCCAGGCCTCGCGCCGCTTCTTCTGCGGGGTGGTGACGCTGTTGATGCCGAGCAGCGAGACGCCGCGGAGGATGAACGGCGCCACCGAGGTCGGCAGGTCCATGCCCTGCGCCAGCCCGCAGGCCGCGACGGCGCCGTCCGCCCGGGTCATGGCGAGGACGTTGGCGAGGGTCGTGGAGCCCACGGCGTCGACGCCGGCGGCCCAGCGCTCCTTGCCCAGCGGCTTGCCGGGCTTCGACAGTTCGGCCCGGTCGAGGATCTCGGCGGCGCCGAGCCCCTTCAGGTAATCGGCCTCGCCGTCCCGGCCCGTGGAGGCGATCACGTGCCAGCCCGCCCGGGCGAGGAGCGCCACCGCGACGGAGCCGACGCCGCCCGAGGCGCCGGTGACGATGACCGGGCCGTGCTCGGGCTTCACGCCGTGGGCGTCCAGCGCCATGCAGCACAGCATCGCCGTGTAGCCGGCGGTGCCCACCGCCATGGCCTGCTCGGCGGTGAGGCCCTGGGGCAGCGGAACCAGCCAGTCGCCCCGGACCCGGGCGCGCTGCGCGTAGGCGCCGAGATGCGTCTCGCCGACGCCCCAGCCGGTGAGCACGACCGCGTCGCCCGGCCTGTACTCCGGATGGTCCGAGGCCTCGACGATCCCGGAGAAGTCGATGCCGGGGATCATCGGGAAGCGGCGCACCACCGGCGACTTGCCGGTGAGCGCGAGGCCGTCCTTGTAGTTCAGGGTCGAGTGCGTCACCCGCACGGTGACGTCGCCGTCCATCAGGTCGGCGTCGTCGAAATCCCGGAAGGCGAGGCTCTGGCCGGCCTCGTTCTTCTCGACCACCCAGGCCTTGAACGTCCCCATCGTCACCTCCCGTGCTGCGCGGTGAGGTGTGGCCGGGACGCCCGGAATCAAGGCGACGGCGGTCGTTACCGGCTCAGTATCCGTCGTACCGGCTGCCCGTGTAGAAGCCGAGACCGACGCCGATATCCGAGGAGCTGGCCCCGGTGATGCCGAGGGCGTCCGGGATCGAGCCGACGAGCGGGCCGCCGTAGGCCGCGGGCCGATAGCCGTAACCGCCGCCGATCGGCGCCCAGCCGGCCCGGGCGGGCGCGACGAGGACGCGGCGGCTGACGCTGGCATACTCCGGCGGGATCGTCTCGGGGATCGTCTGCGCCGGGCGGATCAGCACGGTCCGGGTGCGGACGGCGAAGCGCGGCGGCGTGGTCACCCAGCAGCCGATCAGCTCGCCGCCAGGGCCACGGCTGGTCTGCCAGTAGCGGCCGCCGGGCGAGACCATCACGCGCTCCGACACCGTGTCGTAGACCGGCGGCGTGGTGCGATAGACCGTGCGGGGCGGGCGCACCAGCACGTTCTCCTGCACGGTGTCGTAGACCGGCGGCGTGACGACGCGGCGATAGCATTCGGAGCCGTAGCAGCCGCCGGCCTGGGCGGGTGCGGCGAGGAGCACGCCGCCGAGGGCGGCGGCGAGGAGAGCGGTGCGAGCGACCGGCGCGGTCATGGAAGTCCTCTGATACGCATTACTACGAGACGCGGCGCGGACGCGGCGCTCGTCTCGACGTACCAGAGGCCAGACTCGTTGCCCGGCGCGCAAGCATTATCGGGAACGAAGGTAAAATTAACCCTTGGTTTCGACTGCTTAGGCGTCGCCTACCTAGGTAGGATTGTTCGGATCTTCGACAGTCTCTCTTATGAGACCGGATCCGACCCGGGTCAGGTCTGGCCGGCCCGGAGCTGGTAGAAGATGTGCCGGCCGATCACGTCCATCTTGCGCAGGCGGCGGGCCCAGCCCGGACGCACGTAGTCGGCGTGGTAGTGGGTCGCGGCGCCGACCTCCGCGAGGTAGGTCCGGCCCTCGATCACCGAGCGGGCGATGCGGGTGGCGCTCTCCCAGGCGCCGGCATCAGTGATGCGCAGCGACTTGCCCTCGCAGGCGAAGGAGAACTGGCACCCCATGTAGTGGTGCCGGTTCTGGTAGACGACGCCGCAGACGCTCGCCGGGTAGAGGCCGCTCTTCACCCGGTTGAGCACCACCTGGGCGACGGCGGCTTGGCCGGCCTCGGGCTCGCTCCGGGCCTCGAAATAGACCGCCTCGGAGAGGCAGCGCTGCTCCTTGTCGAGGGCGTTCGGATCGATCAGGTCGGCGTAGCGCCGGCGCGCGTCCTCGGGCACCGGCTGGGCGCTGTCGGGGCGCTCGGTGCGGATCGCGAAATCGGGGAGCGCGAGGCTCGCCGCGGCGATCTCGACGGGGATGGCGTCGGCGGGTGCCGGCGTCGTGGAGGACAGCGCGATGGCCCGCGGCACCGGCGGGGTCGAGCCGTCGAAGCGCTCGGGGCCGCCATCCTCGGTGAGGTCGGCCGTCCCCGCGCCCGTGGAGGCGGCGGTGCCGCTGCCGGTGGTGAGGCCGAGATCTGGCACGGGGACGAAGGCGGCCTCCGGCTCGGATTCCGGGTCCCAGATCGCGGAGCCCTGCGTCAGCACGCCGGTGACGCTCCCGGTAACGTCGCCGAACACCAGGGCGCCGCCCGCCTCGCGCAGGTTCGCGGCCCGGCGCGCGAAGCTCTCGGCCGGCGGCCGGGCGGGGTCGCCCTTGCCGGCCCGCTGCACGACCGGGAAAACGTGCGCGCCGGTCTTGAAGGTCGCCTGGGGCGGCTCGTCGCCGAGGCGGCGGAGGGCCGATCCGATCAGCAGGGTGCCGGGCGGCAGCGGCGGGACCGTGTCGGCATCGATCACCCCGAGCCGGCTCGCCCCGATGGCGTTCTCTGTCCCGGCATCGGCGGTGAACGACACCAGCAGGCCCAGACCGACCATCCATGGCGTCAGGGCCGCCGAGAGCCAGCGCAGGCTCGATTCCCGTCCTCGTCTCGTGCCCACGACGCCAGACCCGCACTCACGCACCCGAACCGGCCCGATCCTCCCCGTTTCCAGGGTGTTTCTGCGGCCGCGCCGAATTTATCGCGCGGTATGGTTGAGCTGCCGTTAAGGCCGGACGGTCGCGCGCGTCTCGATACGGTTTCGGGGTTGCAGTCGACACTGCCCGGCCCGTCATCACGAGCGCAGCGAAGTGACCCAGGGCAGCGGGACGTCTTCCAGCGTGGCGCGACACTGGGTTGCTTCGCTGCGCTCGCAAAGACGGCGTTCGAGTTGGTGAGGGGACACGGCCGGACAAAGGCAGGCCGGAACGAGAAAGGGCGGCCCGAAGGCCGCCCTCTCCCAACTCAGTCCTGCCGACGGCCTCACTCGGCGGCGGCGGGCGGAAGCTCCTCGACCGGCATGGCGCCGCTCTCGGCCTGCTTCTGCTGCAGGATCATCGCGTCGCGGCGGCGGGCGATGGAGCGGATATCCGCCACCATCGAGCCCGTGCCCGCCGGGATCAGCGACCCGACGATGACGTTCTCCTTCAGGCCTTCCAGGGTGTCGACCTTGCCGTTGACCGCCGCCTCGGTGAGGACGCGGGTGGTCTCCTGGAACGAGGCCGCCGAGATGAACGACTTGGTCTGCAGCGACGCCTTGGTGATGCCGAGCAGGACCGGGACGCCCTGGATCGGCTTCTTGCCCTCGGCGAGCAGCTTCTCGTTGAAGTCGGTCAGCTCCGTCCGGTCGATCTGGTCACCCGAGAGGATGTCCGAGTCGCCGCCGTCGGTCACTTCGACCTTCTGCAGCATCTGACGGACGATCACCTCGATGTGCTTGTCGTTGATCGACACGCCCTGCAGCCGGTAGACCTCCTGGATCTCGTTGACGAGGTAGGCCGCGAGTTCCTCCACGCCCTTGATCGCCAGGATGTCGTGCGGGGCCGGGTTTCCGTCGACGATGTAATCGCCGAGCTCGACCACGTCCCCGTCCTGCAGGTGGATGTGCTTGCCCTTCGGGATCAGGTACTCGACCGCCTCCGAGCCGTCATGCGGCGTCAGCGTGAGCCGACGCTTGTTCTTGTAGTCGCGGCCGAACGCGATGGTGCCCGACTTCTCGGCGATGATCGCCGCGTCCTTCGGGCGCCGGGCCTCGAACAGCTCCGCCACCCGCGGCAGACCGCCGGTGATGTCGCGGGTCTTGGCCGAGTCAGTCGAGACGCGGGCGAGAATGTCGCCGGCATTCACCTTCGCGCCGGGATCGAAGCCGATGATGGCGTCGACCGGAAGGAAGTAGCGGGCGTCCGAGCCGCGGGGCAGCTTGAGCGCCTTGCCGTCCCGATCGACCACGACCATCGCGGGCTTGAGGTCAGAGGTCCGGGCCGAGCCGCGCCAGTCGACGACGACGCGCTTGGCGATGCCGGTCGACTCGTCGGTGGTCTCGGTCATGGACTGGCCGTCGACCAGGTCCTCGTAGGCCACGATGCCGTCCACCTCGGTGAGGATCGGACGGGTGTAGGGATCCCACTCGGCGATCCGCTGCCCGCGCTTGATCTTGTCACCCTCATCGACCCGGAGCTTGGCGCCGTACTGCAGGCGGTGGACCGCCCGCTCGACCCCGTCCGACCCGACGACCACCACCGCCACGTTGCGGCCGGTGGCGATCAGATCGCCATCGGAGTTCTTGGCGATCGCGCGGTTGCGGATCTTGATCGTGCCCTCGAAGCTCGACTCGATGAACGACGAGTCGGCGATCTGGGCCGCACCGCCGATGTGGAAGGTGCGCATCGTGAGCTGCGTGCCCGGCTCGCCGATCGACTGCGCCGCGATGACGCCGACGGCCTCGCCCATGTTGACGGGCGTGCCGCGCGCGAGGTCGCGCCCGTAACAGGTGGCGCAGACGCCGCTCTTGGTGGCGCAGACCAGCACCGAGCGGATCTTCACCTCCTGGATGCCGGCGGCGTTGATCGCCGGCAGGTGCCGCTCCTCGATGGTCTCGCCGGTCTTGACGATCACCGTGCCGTCCGCGGCCACCAGATCCTCGGCCGTGGCGCGGCCCAGGATGCGGGTGGCGAGCGTCGCCACGACCTGGCCGGCATCCACGATGGCGCGCATCTTGATGCCGTTGGTCGTGCCGCAATCGACCTCGCGGATGACGGCGTCCTGGGCCACGTCGACGAGGCGGCGGGTCAGGTAGCCGGAATTCGCGGTCTTCAGGGCGGTGTCGGCCAGGCCCTTACGGGCACCGTGCGTGGAGTTGAAGTACTCCAGAACGTCCAGGCCTTCCTTGAAGTTCGAGATGATCGGGGTCTCGATGATCTCGCCCGACGGCTTGGCCATGAGGCCGCGCATCGCCGCGAGCTGCTTCATCTGGGCAGGCGAGCCGCGGGCACCCGAGTGGCTCATCATGTAGATCGAGTTGACCTGCTTGTCGGCCCCGTGCTCGTCCTTCTGGACGGCCGAGATCCGGCCCATCATCTCGGCGGCCAGCTTGTCCGAGCACTTGGCCCAGGCATCGACGACCTTGTTGTACTTCTCGCCCTGGGTGATCAGGCCGTCGTTGTACTGCTGCTCGTAATCCTTCACGAGCGCGCGGGTCGTGTCGACGATCGACCACTTGTTCTCCGGCACGACCATGTCGTCCTTGCCGAACGAGATGCCGGCCTTGAACGCGTGGTTGAAGCCGAGCGCCATGATCCGGTCGCAGAAGATCACCGACTCCTTCTGACCGCAGTGGCGGTAGACGGTGTCGATCATCGCCGAGATCTCCTTCTTGGTCATCAGCTTGTTGACGACGTCGAAGGGCACCTTGGCGTGCTTCGGCAGGGCGCCGGAGAGGATCACGCGGCCGGGGGTGGTCTCGTAGGTCTTGGTCAGGGGCTCACCGTCCGGGCCGATACCGGTCCAGCGCCACTTGATCTTCGAGTGCAGCGACACGGCCTTGGCGGCGAGAGCGTGCTCCAGCTCGCCCATGTCGCCGTAGACGCCCTGCATCGGGTTCTTGGTGTTGCCCGGCTTGAACTCGCCCGGCGCGCCCTCGGCCACGATCGACAGGTAGTAGAGGCCGAGAACGATGTCCTGCGACGGCACGATGATCGGCTGACCGTTGGCCGGGTGCAGGATGTTGTTCGTCGACATCATGAGGACGCGCGCTTCCAGCTGCGCCTCGAGCGACAGCGGGACGTGCACGGCCATCTGGTCGCCGTCGAAGTCGGCGTTGAACGCGGCGCAGACCAGCGGGTGCAGCTGGATCGCCTTGCCCTCGATCAGCTTCGGCTCGAAGGCCTGGATGCCGAGGCGGTGCAGAGTCGGCGCGCGGTTCAGCATCACCGGGTGCTCGCGGATCACCTCATCGAGGATGTCCCAGACCTCCGGCTTCTCCTTCTCCACGAGCTTCTTGGCCTGCTTGACGGTGGCCGAGAAACCCTTGGCGTCGAGGCGCGCGTAGATGAACGGCTTGAACAGCTCCAAAGCCATCTTCTTGGGCAGGCCGCACTGGTGCAGCTTCAGCTCCGGACCGACCACGATGACCGAGCGGCCCGAGTAGTCGACGCGCTTGCCGAGCAGGTTCTGGCGGAACCGGCCCTGCTTGCCCTTCAGCATGTCGGCGAGCGACTTCAGCGGGCGCTTGTTGGCGCCCGTGATGACGCGGCCGCGGCGGCCGTTGTCGAACAGGGCGTCGACCGCCTCCTGCAGCATCCGCTTCTCGTTGCGGATGATGATGTCGGGCGCGCGCAGCTCGATCAGCCGCTTCAGGCGATTGTTGCGGTTGATGACGCGGCGGTACAGGTCGTTGAGGTCGGAGGTCGCGAAGCGGCCGCCGTCCAGCGGGACCAGCGGGCGCAGGTCCGGCGGGATCACCGGCACGACCGTGAGGATCATCCATTCCGGCTTGTTGCCGGACATCTGGAAGGCCTCGATGATCTTGAGCCGCTTCAGGAGCTTCTTGGGCTTCAGCTCCGAGGTGGTGACGGCGATCTCCTCGCGCAGATCGTTGGCGATCTTGTCGAGGTCGAGTTCCTGCAGGATGCGCCGGATGGCCTCGGCGCCGATCATGGCGGTGAACGAGTCCTCGCCGTACTCCTCCTGCGCGCGCAGGTACTCCTCCTCCGACAGGAGCTGACGCTCCTTCAGGGGGGTGAGGCCCGGCTCGATGACGCAGTACGACTCGAAGTACAGGATCCGCTCGAGGTCCTTGAGCGCCATGTCGAGCAGCAGGCCGATGCGCGACGGCAGTGACTTCAGGAACCAGATATGCGCGACGGGGGCGGCCAGCTCGATGTGGCCCATGCGGTCGCGCCGGACACGCGCGAGGGTGACCTCGACGCCGCACTTCTCGCAGATGACGCCCTTGTACTTCATGCGCTTGTACTTGCCGCACAAGCACTCGTAGTCCTTGATCGGCCCGAAGATGCGCGCGCAGAACAGGCCGTCGCGCTCGGGCTTGAAGGTCCGGTAGTTGATGGTCTCGGGCTTCTTGATCTCGCCGTACGACCAGGAGAGGATCTTCTCCGGGGACGAGATCGAGATCTTGATCTGATCGAAGCTGACCGGCTGGGCCTGCTGGTTGAAAAGGTTCATGACCTCTTGGTTCATGATCCGCTCCTTGTTGACGCCGGCAGCCCCGCGCCGGGCCACCGCGTCCTGAAAAAGATCCGGCGCCGCGCCCCGCGCGGGCGCTGCTCACCGTCGTCGAACCCCGGAAGGCCCCTCCCCTTCCCGCTCGACCGTGGCGGCGGGCAACCGCCGCCACGGGAGGTGTGGTCTCTCTCTTACTCGGCCGCGTCCGCCGGCGGCTCCAGCTGGTCGTTGGCGGCCTTCTTGGAGGACGTCAGCTCGACGTTGAGGCCGAGCGAGCGCATCTCCTTGACGAGCACGTTGAACGACTCGGGGATGCCGGCCTCGAACGTGTCGTCGCCGCGGACGATCGCCTCGTAGACCTTGGTGCGGCCGGCCACGTCGTCCGACTTCACCGTCAGCATCTCCTGCAGCGTGTAGGCCGCGCCGTAGGCTTCCAGCGCCCAGACCTCCATCTCGCCGAAGCGCTGGCCGCCGAACTGCGCCTTGCCGCCCAGCGGCTGCTGGGTGACGAGCGAGTAGGGGCCGATCGAGCGCGCGTGGATCTTATCGTCCACGAGATGGTGGAGCTTCAGCATGTAGATGTAGCCCATCGTCACCTTGCGGTCGAAGGGCTCGCCGGTCCGCCCGTCGTAGAGCGTCGACTGCGCCGAGCGGTCGAGACCGGCCATCTCCAGCATCTGCTCGATGTCGGCCTCCTTGGCGCCGTTGAAGACCGGCGTGGCCATCGGCACGCCGCGGCGGACGTTGTTGCCGGCCTCGGCCAGCTCCTCGTCCGTCAGGCCGTCGAGCTCGCCCGGGGAGTAGATCGCCTTCATCTCCTCCCGCAGCGGCGCAATGTCCTGCGACTTCAGATAGGCATCCACCGCCTTCGACACCTTGCGACCCAGGCCCGCAGCCGCCCAGCCGAGGTGCGTCTCCAGGATCTGGCCGACGTTCATGCGCGAGGGCACGCCCAGCGGGTTGAGCACGATGTCGGCATGCGTCCCGTCTTCCAGGAACGGCATGTCCTCGATCGGCACGATCCGCGACACGACACCCTTGTTGCCGTGACGGCCGGCCATCTTGTCGCCCGGCTGGATCTTGCGCTTCACCGCCACGAAGACCTTGACCATCTTCATGACGCCGGGGGGCAGCTCGTCGCCGCGCTGCAGCTTCTCGACCTTGTCGAGGAAGCGCTGCTCGAGGCGCTTCTTCGACTCGTCGTACTGCTTCTGCATCGCCTCCATCTCGGTCATGAGACGGTCCTCGATGACGGCGAACTGCCACCACTGCGAGCGCGGGTAATCGTTGATCAGCTCGCGGGTGAGCGTGGTGTCCTTCCGGAAGCCCTTCGGGCCGGCCACCGGCGCCTGACCGATCAGCACGTCCGCGAGGCGGGCGTAGGTGTTGCGGTCGAGGATCGCCTGCTCGTCGTCGCGGTCCTTGGCGAGGCGCTCGATCTCCTCGCGCTCGATCGCCTGGGCGCGCTCGTCCTTGTCGACGCCGTGGCGGTTGAACACGCGGACTTCCACGATGGTCCCGGTGACGCCCGGCGGCACCCGCAGGGAGGTGTCGCGCACGTCCGAGGCCTTCTCGCCGAAGATGGCGCGGAGCAGCTTCTCCTCCGGCGTCATCGGGCTCTCGCCCTTCGGGGTGATCTTGCCGACGAGGATGTCGCCGGCGTTCACCTCGGCACCGATGTAGACGATGCCGGCCTCGTCGAGGTTCTTGAGCGCTTCCTCGGAGACGTTCGGGATGTCGCGGGTGATCTCCTCCGGCCCGAGCTTGGTGTCGCGGGCCATCACCTCGAACTCCTCGATGTGGATCGAGGTGAACACGTCATCCTTCACGATCCGCTCGGAGAGCAGGATCGAGTCCTCGAAGTTGTAGCCGTTCCACGGCATGAACGCGACGAGCACGTTCCGGCCGAGGGCCAACTCGCCGAACTCGGTCGAGGGACCGTCGGCGATGATCTCGCCCTTCTTGACGAACTCGCCGACGCGGACCAGCGGCTTCTGCGTGATGCAGGTCGACTGGTTGGAGCGCTGGAACTTCTGCAGCCGGTAGATGTCGACGCCCGGCTTGTTGGCGTCGGCCTCCTCGGTGGCGCGGATGACGATGCGGGTGGCGTCCACCTGGTCGACGATGCCGGCCCGGCGGGCCGCGATGGCGGCGCCGGAATCCCGGGCGACCACCGCCTCCATGCCGGTGCCCACGAACGGGGCGTCGGCGCGGACCAGCGGCACCGCCTGGCGCTGCATGTTCGAGCCCATGAGCGCGCGGTTGGCGTCGTCGTTCTCGAGGAACGGGATCAGCGCCGCGGCCACCGAGACGAGCTGCTTCGGCGACACGTCCATGAGGTCGACGCGCTCGGGACCGACGACGATCACCTCGCCGGCCCGGCGGCAGACCACGAGGTCCTCCGTGAGCTTGCGGGCCTCGTCCATCTGGGCGTTCGCCTGGGCGACGTAGTACTTCGCCTCCTCCATGGCCGAGAGGTAGGCGACCTCGTCGGTGACCACGCCGTCGCGCACGCGCCGGAACGGGGTCTCGATGAAGCCGTACTTGTTCACCCGCGCGAAGGTGGCGAGCGAGTTGATCAGGCCGATGTTCGGGCCTTCCGGCGTCTCGATCGGGCAGATGCGGCCGTAGTGCGTCGGGTGCACGTCGCGCACCTCGAAGCCGGCGCGCTCGCGGGTCAGACCGCCCGGGCCCAGCGCCGAGAGGCGGCGCTTGTGCGTCACCTCGGAGAGCGGGTTGGTCTGGTCCATGAACTGCGACAGCTGCGACGAGCCGAAGAACTCGCGCACGGCCGCGGCCGCGGGCTTCGCGTTGATCAGGTCCTGCGGCATGACCGTGTCGATGTCGACCTGGCTCATGCGCTCGCGGATGGCGCGCTCCATGCGCAGAAGGCCCAGGCGGTACTGGTTCTCCATGAGCTCGCCCACCGAGCGGACGCGGCGGTTGCCGAGGTGGTCGATGTCGTCGACCTCGCCCTTGCCGTCGCGCAGCTCCACGAGCGCCTTGACCACCGCCAGCATGTCCTCCTTGCGGAGGGTGCGCACGGTGTCGGCGGCGTCGAGGTCGAGGCGCATGTTCATCTTCACGCGGCCGACCGCCGAGAGGTCGTAGCGCTCGGAATCGAAGAACAGCGAGTGGAACATCGCCTCGGCGGTCTCGAGGGTCGGCGGCTCGCCCGGGCGCATGACCCGGTAGATGTCGAACAGCGCGCCCTCGCGGTTGGAGTTCTTGTCCACCGCCAGCGTGTTGCGGATGTAGGGGCCGATGTTGACGTGGTCGATGTCGAGCACCGGCAGCTCGGTGATCCCGACCTCCTCCAGGCTCTTCAGGAGCTTGTCGGTGACCTCCTCGCCGGCCTCGGCCCAGATCTCGCCGGTCTGCACGTTGACGAGGTCCTCGGCGACGTACTGGCCGACGAGATCCTCGTCGGTCGCCTTGAGGAACTTGGTGCCCTTCTCGGTGATCTGGCGGGCGTTGCGGGCATTCAGCTTCTTGCCGGCCTCGAGCACGACCTCGCCGGAATCGGCGTCGATCAAGTCGACGGTCGCCTTCATGCCCTTCATGCGCTCGGCGTCGAACGGCACGCGCCAGTCGGCGCCGTCCCGGTCGTAGACGACCTTGTTGTAGAAGGTCGACAGGATCTCCTCGCCGTCGAGACCCAGGGCGTAGAGCAGCGACGTCGCCGGCAGCTTGCGCTTCCGGTCGATGCGGACGTGCACGATGTCCTTGGCGTCGAACTCGACGTCGAGCCAGGAGCCCCGGTACGGGATGATGCGGGCGGCGAACAGGAGCTTGCCCGAGGAGTGGGTCTTGCCCTTGTCGTGGTCGAAGAACACGCCCGGCGAGCGGTGCATCTGCGAGACGATGACGCGCTCGGTGCCGTTGACGATGAAGGTGCCGTTCTCCGTCATCAGGGGCATGTCGCCCATGTAGACGTCCTGCTCCTTGATGTCCTTGACGGACTTCGCCTGGGTGTCCGGATCGACGTCGAACACGATGAGGCGCAGCGTGACCTTCAGCGGGGCCGCGAAGGTGATGCCGCGCTGGCGGCACTCGTCCACGTCGTACTTCGGGGCCTCGAAGGTGTAGCGCACGAACTCGAGCAGCGCCGTGGAGGCGAAGTCGGAGATCGGGAACACCGACTTGAACACGCTCTGCAGCCCCTCGTCGGCGCGCCCGCCCTCGGGCTCGTCGACCATCAGGAACTGGTCGTAGGACGCCTTCTGAACCTCGATGAGGTTCGGCATCTCGGCAACTTCCTTGATCTTGCCGAAGAACTTCCGAATGCGCTTGCGACCGACCAGCGTGTTGGCCATGTGACCTCGCTCCTACCCGCGTGCCTCGCGCCCGGGGAAGCGTTCCCGAAAGGGACCTCCCGCACCGGGCCGTGACGCGCGCCCCGCCGAGCCGCGCCACCGAACCGAATCTCTTGCCGGTCCCGTTCCAGGACCATCCGCCGAAGCGGCCTAAAGCCCGCGGGCGCTGACCCGCGGGCTCCGGTCACGACAGGCTCGCGCGGAGCCTTCGTGGGGTGATGGGCCGGGACCGGCCCATCGTCGACTTACTTGAGCTCGACCTTGGCGCCGGCCTTCTCGAGCTGGGCCTTGAGCTTCTCGGCCTCGTCCTTGGCAACGCCTTCCTTGATCGGCTTCGGCGCGCCCTCGACCAGGTCCTTGGCCTCCTTGAGGCCGAGGCCGGTGATCGCGCGGACCTCCTTGATGACCTCGATCTTCTTGTCGCCGGCGGAGGCGAGGACGACCGTGAACTCGGTCTGCTCCTCGGCAGCGGCGGCGGCGCCACCGGCGGCCGGGCCGGCGGCCACGGCGACGGCAGCGGCGGCCGAGACGCCCCACTTCTCCTCGAGCATCTTGGCCAGGTCAGCGGCCTCGAGCACGGTCAGCGAGGACAGGTCGTCGACGAGCTTGGCGAGATCAGCCATTTTGAATTCCTCTCAGATATCGGTTTGAACGGATGGATTTTGAAGGGCCTCAGGCGGCCTCGTCCTTGTTGGCATAGGCCCCGAACACGCGGGCGAGCTTCGCCGCCGGCGCGTTGACGACCTGAGCGATCTTGGTCGCGGGCGCCTGCACGAGGCCCACGATCTTGGCGCGCAGTTCGTCGAGGGACGGGAGCGAGGCGAGCGCCTTCACGCCGTCCGGGTTCAGGGCGGTCTTCCCCATCGCGCCGCCGAGGATCACGAGCTTGTCGTTGACCTTGGCGAAATCGACCGCGACCTTCGCGGCAGCGACCGGATCGCCGGAATAGGCGAGCAGGGTCGGGCCCTTCAGGAGCGGCTTGATGGAGGCGACGTCCGTGCCATCGAGTGCGATGCCGGCGAGGCTGTTCTTGGCGACCTTCACGGTGGCGCCGGCCTGCTTCATCTGCGCGCGCAGCTTCTGCATGTCGGCGACCGTGAGGCCCTTGTAGTGGGCCACGACGACGACGGCGCTCTGATTGAACACGCCGTTGAGCGTCGAGACGAGATCAGCTTTAGCTGTCCGGTCCACTGGGCTCTCTCCGGTTGGCGGAACCCGGTCTCGGGTCCGCCGGTTGCACATGCCGCCCGGACGTGGTCTCGGCCTTCAGGAAGACCGGGAACGTCCGAACGACGCTTCGCGGCCCTGTCCCCGCGCGTGCCCCTTCGGGCCGCCTCGGGCGAGTTGGTTCAAACCGACACCCCTCCGCGGCCGGGGCCGGGGCGAGGCGTTTAGAATTCGGTCTTCCCCGTCTGTGCAGGCTGGCGGATTAAGCCGGCGAACCGGCACCTGCAGTCTCGGACAGGACATGGCCGGACAAGGCTCCGCGGGACTCGTCGCCCCTGGGATCCTTCCGGCCAGTGCCACCCGGTTGCCCGGGCGACATTTCGAGCGGAAACCGGCCGATCGGCCGCTCTCCTTCCGTGAGGATGAAATGCGTGAGGCGCGGTGTATAGAGCCTAGCAAGCCGCCTGCCAAGGGCCGGAGCGCGACTTTTCCGCCGCAGGCAAGGACTTGCGCGGGTACCCTGCCGCTGCTGCATCTCTCGGGGCCCGTCCCGGGATCCCCGGCTAGGCCGCCTCGCGCTCCGGCACCAGCTTGCGCCGCGCGGTCTCCCACCAGCTGCGGTCGCGGGCGGCCTTCGCCTCCGCGGCCTTCGCGGCGTAGAACGAGGCGTTGTGCTCGCCGCGCAGGGCCTCGCGGGTGAAGCGGATCAGGTGGTGGGCCACGAAGCCCATGTTGAACACCGCCTCGATCTGCCCGCGCTTCAGCGCGTAGCCGGCCGCGCTCCAGAACGGCCTGCGGTAGTCGGAGAAGATCCCGACGCGGGTGATGATGTTGAAGCCCAGGATGAGGCCGCGGCGCAGGTTGGTGAACGTGAGCTTGCCGGCCGTCGGCGTGGTGATGCGGTTCGGGTAGGTCACCGCGCACTGGTGCTTGAAGCGCTCGAAGATCTTCTCCGGCTCGTAGGCGTGCGCGATCGCCCGGCGCCAGCTGCTCACCACCGAATCGTGGGGGCGCTTGAACAGGACGTTCGACTCGAGGCTGGCGTCGTGGAGGAGCCGGCCCTCGCGCTCCAGCCGGTCCCAGAGCGGGGTCTTGGGCAGGGCCTGGAGCAGGTTGATGGTCAGGACCGGGATCGCCGAGCGGTCGATGAAGTCGATCAGATTCTGCTCGGATTTGTCGGTGTCGCTGTCGAGGCCCAGGATGATGCCGGAGGTCACCTCGAGCCCGTAGGAATTGAGGGTCTCGATCGCCTCGTACATCGGCACGGCGGCGTTGTGGGTCTTGTCGATGCCCTTGAGGGCGTCCGCCTCCGGGGTCTCGATCCCGACGAACACCGTCATGAAGTTGGCCTGCCGCATCAGCTCCAGGATCTCGGGCTGCTTGGCCATGTTCAGCGTCGCCTCGCAGGCGAACTGGAGCGGGTAGTTGTTCCGCTTCTGCCATTCCACGAGGTGCGGCAGCATCTCGCGGGTCGCCTTGCGGTTGCCGATGAAGTTGTCGTCGACGAAGTAGACCACCGCCGGGTGGCCCGGCTGTCTGACGATGGCGTCGAGCTCGGCGCACATCTGCTCCGGGCTCTTCAGGCGCGGCTGGCGGCCGTAGAGCTGCGGGATGTCGCAGAACTCGCAGCGGTAGGGGCAGCCCGAGGAGAATTGCAGGGAGCCGATCAGGTAGCGCTTGAGCGGCGCCGCCTCGTAGGCCGGTGCCGGGAAGTCCGCGAGCGGGAGGCGATCCTTGGTCTCCAGCACCACCTGGGCGGGCGGCGGCGTGAGGTCCGCGTCGAGGCGGGCGACGAGCTGGTCGGTGGCGTCGCCGATCTCGCCGATATGGAGGTAGTCGAAGTCGCCGTACTTCTCAGGCGCGCCCGAGACCGAGGGGCCGCCCAGCACGGTCACCTTCCCGGCCGCGCGGGCGCGGTCGCGGATATCGTGGATCTGCGGCTCCTGGATGTGCATCCCGGAGACGAAGACCGCGTCGGCCCAGGCGAAGTCGGCCGGGCCCGCGCGGCGGATATTCTCATCGATGAACCGGCATTCCCAAGCCTCCGGCATGTAGGCCGCGATCAGCAGCAGCCCCTGCGGCGGCATGAACGCCTTCACCCCGCCCATCAGCGGGTAGGCGTGGGAGAATGTCCCGAAGGACGGCGTGTAGGCGGGAAAGACGCACAGGATGCGTCGCTTGGAGGTGACCGTCAGGGTGCATCGCATGCCGGCCTATCTAGCACAGCCGCGGCCGTTGGCGCCCCCCTCGGCGGTTAAGAATGGCGTGAGGGACGCAGGTTCGGGCCGGCCCATCGCGGCTTGTCTTCCTGTCGCGTCACCGACCATATTCCGCGCCTGCCTCGCGCCCTGGACAGGCCTGCGTCGGAGACAGGTCCAAGACAGGGACGAGGACCGATCCCGCTCCCGCGAACGCAGAGCGCCCGGCCGTTCCCGGCCGGGCGCTCCGCAGCGTCGACGATTCGTCCCGCCTCAGGCGGTCAGGACCGTGTTCGGCTCGACCTTCACGCCCGGGCCCATCGTCGAGGTGACGGCGATGCGCTGGACGTAGGTGCCCTTGGCGCCCGCGGGCTTCGCCTTGGCGACGGCGTCCGCGAAGGCCTTAATGTTCTCGACGAGCTTGTCGGCGTCGAACGAGACCTTGCCGACGCCGGCATGGACGATGCCGGCCTTCTCGACGCGGAACTCGACCGAGCCGCCCTTGGCGCCGGCGACGGCGCCCTTCACGTCCATGGTGACGGTGCCGACCTTCGGGTTCGGCATCAGGCCGCGCGGGCCCAGCACCTTACCGAGACGACCGACCAGCGGCATCATGTCGGGGGTCGCGATGCAGCGATCGAACTCGATCTTGCCGCTCTGCACGATCTCGAGGAGATCCTCGGCGCCGACGATGTCGGCACCCGCGGCCTTGGCGTCGTCCGCCTTGGCGCCGCGGGCGAAGACCGCCACGCGCACCGTCCGGCCGGAGCCGTTCGGCAGGTTGCAGACGCCGCGGACCATCTGGTCGGCGTGGCGGGGATCGACGCCGAGGTTCATCGAGACCTCGACGGTCTCGTCGAACTTCGCGGTCGCCCGCTCCTTGACCAGCTTGATCGCCTCGTCGAGCGCGTAGAGCTTGGTCGCCTCGATGCCCTCGCGGGCGGCGCGGATGCGCTTGCCTTCCTTAGCCATGCTGCCCTCCCTTACGCGACGACTTCGAGGCCCATGGCCCGCGCGGAGCCACGGATCATCGCGACGGCCGACTCGACCGTGTCGCAGTTGAGGTCGGGCATCTTCTTCTCGGCGATCTCACGAAGCTGCGCCTCGGTGATCTTGCCGACGGTCGGGCCCTTGCCCGGGGTCTTGGAGCCGGAGGCCGGCTTCTTGCCGAGCTTCAGGCCGACGGCCTTCTTCAGGAAGAAGGTGACCGGGGGCTGCTTCATCTCGAAGGTGAAGGAGCGGTCCTGATACGCGGTGATGATCACCGGGATCGGGGTGCCCTTCTCCATCTGCGCGGTCTTCGCGTTGAAGGCCTTGCAGAATTCCATGATGTTGAGGCCGCGCTGACCGAGCGCGGGGCCGATCGGCGGCGACGGGTTGGCGGCGCCGGCCGGGACCTGAAGCTTCACGTAGCCCGTGATCTTCTTCGCCATGGGACTGCTCCCAATGAAAATCCGCCCCCGTGCGGCCTGAAGCGCGGCGGGTCGGACGGTTGCAGGTCGCGGTGCGAGCCGTGGATCCCGGAGGCGAAGCCGGGCGGTTCTCCCGCGGATGGTGCCGCATCCGCGAACGGGATGCGGCGGCTTCGCGGCCGCCGCTCAGCGAGGGCCGGGAAAGATGGGCGGCCGGACGGCCGCCGGACTCAGGAGGCTCAGGCCTTCTCGACCTGGGCGTATTCGAGCTCGACCGGCGTGGCGCGGCCGAAGATCGACACGGCCACCTTGAGGCGGGAGCGGGCGTCGTCGATCTCCTCGACGGTGCCGTTGAAGCTGGCGAACGGGCCGTCGGCGACCCGGACGGTCTCGCCGATCTCGAAGGAGATCGAGGGCTTCGGCCGGTCGACGCCCTCGGCGACCTGGCCCTTGATCCGCTCGGCCTCGGCGTCCGGGATCGGCACCGGCTTCGACTTGTCGGCCCCGAGGAAGCCCGTGACCTTCGGGGTGTTCTTGATCAGGTGGTAGACCTCGTCGGTGAGGTCGCACTTAACCAGCACGTAGCCAGGGAAGAACTTGCGCTCGGCGTCGACCTTCCGGCCGCGGCGGACCTCCACGACCTTCTCGGTCGGGACCATCACCTCGTCGAACAGCTCGGTCAGCCCGCGCTGGGCCGCCTGGTCCTTGATGGACTGGGCAACCTTGTTCTCGAAGTTCGAGTAGGCGTGGACGATGTACCAGCGCTTCGACACGGTTCCGTTCAACTCCGACAAGTCCCCGGGGTCACCCCCGATCGGCGGCGAGCCGCCCCCAGACGCCCAGGATTTCTCAGACGCCCAGGATCAGGCCGACCAAGAAGCGCAGGGCCTGATCCACGACCGTGAAGAACAGGCTCGCGGCGACGACCATCACGAACACCATGATGGTCGTGATCGTGGTCTCCCGGCGGGTCGGCCACGTGACCTTGCGGGCCTCGTCGCGCACCTGGGCGAAGAACTCGCCCGGCGTGGCGCGCTTCTGCGGCGCGCGGGCGGGGGTCGCGGGCCGGGCGGGCGGCGGATTCGCGGGACCGCGGGCCGCGCCGCGCACCAGGTCCACCTTCTTGGTCGCTTCGTTCGATGCCATGGCGCCAGTGTCTGTGCGTGTTCGGCCCCGAGGCAGAGACCGCATCCGGGAATGCGAATGTCGGCGCCGAGGACCCGGATGGGCCCGCACCGACGGTCGCTTCAGATCTCGGATTGCGCCCGCTCTAGCGCAACTCCCCCGGCTTGTCGACCGGGCCGCCGCGCGGGATTGGGCTGAATGTCTGGCAGGAGTGGAGGGACTCGAACCCGCAACCTCCGGTTTTGGAGACCGGCGCTCTGACCAGTTGAGCTACACTCCTAGCGCACCGCCCAATGCCCCATCGCGGCGCGGCTTGCAAGGGGTCGCTTGCGGGAAGCGGGCGGGAAGCGGCGCCGACAGGACCCCGCCCGCCCGAAACGACGACGCCGGCCCCCGTCGAGACGGGAGCCGGCGTTGGAGAGGCGGGGCGGCGCGCGGCGCCGCCCCGGATCGATCGTCAGTCGTTGATGGCGGCAACGACGCCGGCGCCGACGGTGCGGCCACCCTCGCGGATGGCGAAGCGCAGCTTCTCCTCCATGGCCACCGGCACGATCAGCGCCACGTCCATGGTCACGTTGTCGCCCGGCATCACCATCTCGGTGCCCTCCGGCAGCGTGCAGATCCCGGTCACGTCCGTGGTCCGGAAGTAGAACTGCGGCCGGTAGTTGGTGAAGAACGGCGTGTGGCGGCCGCCCTCCTCCTTGGTCAGGATGTACGCCTCGGCCTTGAACTTCGAGTGCGGCTTCACCGAACCCGGCTTGCACACGACCTGGCCGCGCTCCACGTCCTCGCGCTTCGTGCCGCGCAGCAGCACGCCGACGTTGTCGCCCGCCTGCCCCTGGTCGAGCAGCTTGCGGAACATCTCCACGCCCGTCACCGTCGTCTTGGTGGTCGCCCGGATG
>NZ_FNWP01000030.1:0-57804 GCF_900108435.1 Methylobacterium sp. 275MFSha3.1
GATCATCCTCTCAGACCAGCTACTGATCGTCGCCTTGGTAGGCCGTTACCCCACCAACTAGCTAATCAGACGCGGGCCGATCTTCCGGCAGTAAACCTTTCCCCATAAGGGCGTATCCGGTATTAGCCCTAGTTTCCCAGGGTTATTCCGAACCAGAAGGCACGTTCCCACGCGTTACTCACCCGTCCGCCGCTGACCCCGAAGGGCCCGCTCGACTTGCATGTGTTAAGCCTGCCGCCAGCGTTCGCTCTGAGCCAGGATCAAACTCTCACGTTGAAGAGATTGATCTGGCCGATCACGTATATTCTCAGACGGAGCCTCACATCGACCAAGCATCCAGACGCTTCACAGCGCCAGAACACCCGTCGGTGAGCTCAGAAAGAAGAACAACAGATCGGCACAAGTCTACTCACGCCAGGTCTCTCGACCTAGCCGCAAGGACAAACGCCGCCCGCGTCTCCCTTCCTCAATCCAACTTGTCAAAGAACACCTCAGTCGCCCGAGGCTCATCAGAGGCAAACAGAAGACCGCCCGGCAATCCCGCCGGCCAATCCCGCCGCTTGTCAGAAGATGGCTCAGCGCCCGGTCCACTTCCGCGGCCGGCGCCGATGAGCCGGGGTATAGATCCAGGGTTCCCGGCCGTCAACAGGCTTGTTGGCCGGAAAGCCGATTTTCTTGGACTCCGCGGACGACAGCCGTGTGACGCCCGATTCGCGCTCCCGGTGAGCGCGCTAGGCCTCGAGGCTCAGGGTCATGCCGTCATAGGCGGGCACGATGCCCTCCGGCAGGCGCGCCGCGAGGGCGCCGTAGTCGAGATCCGTGTGCAGGTTGGTCAGGACCGCGCGGCGTGGCTGCACCGACTCGATCAGCGCGAGGGCGTCCGAGACCGAGAAGTGGGTCGGGTGCGGGGTGTCCCGCAGGGCGTCGATGATCAGCAGGTCGAGACCGCGGAGCCGGGCGAGGCTCGCCTCCGGGATCAGGCTGACGTCGGGCATGTAGGCGGCCGCGCCGAAGCGGAAGCCCAGGGCCGCCTCGTTGCCGTGCTCCACCGGGAGCGATTCCACGGTGACCGCGCCCCCCTCCCCCTCCAGGGTGAGGTCGCGGCCGGCGGCGAGGTCGCGCAGGTCGAGGATCGGCGGGTAGGCGCTCCCGGGGGGCGTCTCGAAGCAGTAGCCGAACCGGGCCGTGAGCAGCGACCGCGTCAGGGCGTCGGCGTAGACCGGGATGCGGGCCCGCATGGCGATCACCAGCGGGCGCAGGTCGTCGATCCCGTGGGTGTGGTCGGCGTGGGCGTGGGTGTAGAGCACCCCGTCGAGGCGCGTCACGCCGGCGTCAATGAGCTGCTCGCGCAGGTCCGGAGAGGTGTCGACCAGGAGCGTGGTCCGCCCCGCCCCCGACGCGCGCTCCACCAGGATCGAGCAGCGCCGCCGGCGGTTGCGCGGCTCCGCCGGGTCGCAGGCGCCCCAGCCGCTGCCGACCCGCGGCACCCCGCCGGACGAGCCGCAACCGAGGATGCGCAGGGTCAGGCTCGCCATCCGGATCTCCCGCTCCGACTCGTCACGCAGCGCCCGGGCGCGTTCCGGCGGCCTTGTCGAACAAGGTGAA
This sequence comes from Methylobacterium sp. 275MFSha3.1, assembly GCF_900108435.1. Taxonomy (NCBI): domain Bacteria; kingdom Pseudomonadati; phylum Pseudomonadota; class Alphaproteobacteria; order Hyphomicrobiales; family Methylobacteriaceae; genus Methylobacterium; species Methylobacterium sp. 275MFSha3.1. Next base: position 1,606 of record NZ_FNWP01000030.1, read on the forward strand.
GAAATTCGCCGTCGTGGTCCGGGCGAAGTCCTCGGCGGTCAGCCCCAGGGTCCCGGCCAGCGACCGGGCGGTGTCGGCCGTGTAGGCCGGCTCGTTGGTCCGTCCCCGGTGGGGCTCGGGGGCCAGGAACGGCGCGTCGGTCTCCACCAGGATCCGGTCGAGGGGCACGGCCCTGGCGATGTCGCGCAGGTCGTGCGAGCGCCGGAAGGTGACGATGCCCGAGAAGGACACGTACAGCCCGAGCTCCACCCCCGCCTCCGCCAGCCGCCGCCCCGACGAGAAGCAGTGCAGCACCGCCCGGAACGGCGCCCGGCCCATCTCGTCGGCGAGCACCCGCTCCATGTGGTCGTCGGCGTCCCGGGCGTGGATCACGAGCGGCAGGCCGGAGAGCCGGGCCGCCGCGATATGGGCGCGCAGCACCCGCTCCTGCACGGCCTCGGGGGCGGCGTCGGCGTAGTGGTAGTCGAGGCCCGCCTCGCCGATCCCGACGCAGCGCGGGCTGGCCTGGGCGAGGCCCGCGATCGTCTCGGCGGCGACGTCCGGCTCCTCGGCGGCCCCGTGGGGATGGGTGCCGACCGTGTGCCAGACCTCGGGATGAGCCTCGGCGATCGCCCGGTAGGTGTCGGCCTTGGCGACCCGGGTGGCGATCGTGAGCATGCCGGCGACGCCCGCGGCCTTGGCGCGGGCGATCACGCCCGGGAGGTCGGCGGCGAAGTCCGGGAAGTCGAGATGGCAGTGGCTGTCGATGAGCATCGGGTCTCGGGGCCGTCGGGCGGCAGGGTCCTTCAAGCGGCAAGGTCCTTCAGGCGGACGGAGTCTCGGGGCGCTCGAAGCGCGGGAAGATCGGCGCGGGGGCGGGGAGCGCCGTGCCGGGGACGAGCCGGCCCCCCGCCCCCACATCGGCGAGGCCGCGCCGGTCGGCCGGCACCGCCAGCAGGTCGAGGAGCTTGGCCGCCGCCCCCGGCACGAAGGGCTGGGTCAGGATGCCGAAGACGCGCAGGGATTCCAGCGTCGTGTAGAGCACCGCGTTCATCCGCGCCGGGTCGGACTTGCGCAGTTTCCACGGCTCCTGGGCGGCGAAGTAGCGGTTGGCCTCGGCCACCACGGCCCAGATCTCGGCCAGGACGGTGTGGAGCGCCAGCTCGCCCATGAGGGTCCGGGCCCGTGCCGGCAGGGCGTCGGCCTGGGCCAGCAGGGCCGTGTCGGCCGCGTCCAGGCTGCCCGGATCCGGCACCGCGCCGTCGCAGTTCTTGGCGACCATCGTGAGCGAGCGCTGGGCGAGGTTGCCGAGATCGTTGGCGAGATCGGCGTTGATCCGGCCGATGATCGCCTCGTGGCTGTAGCTGCCGTCGCCCCCGAACGGCACCTCGCGCAGCACGAAGTAGCGCACCGGGTCGACCCCGTAGGTGTCGGCGAGCTCGAACGGGTCGAGGACGTTGCCCAGCGACTTCGACATCTTCTCGCCCTTGGAGAGCAAGAAGCCGTGGCCGAAGACGCGCTTCGGGAGCGGCAGCCCGGCCGACATCAGGAAGGCCGGCCAGTAGACCGCGTGGAACCGGACGATGTCCTTGCCGATCACGTGCAGGTCCATCGGCCAGAATCTTTTTTGGGGGTTCTCCGCGTCGGGGAAGCCGGTGACGGTGAGGTAATTGGTGAGCGCGTCGACCCACACGTACATCACGTGGTTGGGGTGGCCGGGCACTGGCACGCCCCAGTCGAAATTGGTGCGGCTGACCGAGAGGTCCTTGAGGCCGGAGCGCACGAAGCTCGCCACCTCGTTCCGGCGCGTGTCCGGCCCGATGAAGCCGGGCTGCTCGTCGTAGAGCTTCAGCAGCCTGTCCTGGTAGGCAGAGAGCCGGAACAGAAAATTCTCCTCCTCCATCCACTCGACCGGCGTGTCGGTGGCGAGGCTGCGGCGGCTGCCATCCTCCAGGAGCCGGGTCTCGGACTCGTCGTAGTAGGCCTCGTCGCGGACCGAGTACCAGCCGGCATACTTGTCGAGGTAGATGTCGCCGTTGGCCTCCATCCGCCGCCAGATCTCCTGGGCGGCGGCGTAGTGGCCGGGCTCGGTGGTGCGGATGAAGCGGTCGTAGGCGCAGTCCATCCGGTCGGCCATGGCCTGGAACCGGGCGGCGGTGCCGTCGACGTAGGCGCGCGGGGTGGTGCCGGCCCGGGTCGCGGCCTGCTGGATCTTGAGCCCGTGCTCGTCGGTCCCGGTGGAGAACAGCACGTCGTAGCCGTCGAGCCGGTGGAAGCGCGCGATCGCGTCGGCGGCGATCACCTCGTAGGCGTGGCCGATATGGGGCGCGCCGTTGGGGTAGGAGATCGCGGTCGAGAGACCGAACGTCTTTCGGGGATTCGCCGGGGCGTTGGACGTCACGTCTGTGGTGTTCCGGATGAGCGCGGGAAGCTGCCCGCGTTGTCGCGCGGCCGGCGCCGGGACGCAACCGTCGCCGCCTGCGGGCGCGACGGCGATCCTCCGCGGCGGCCAGCACCGGACACGCGTGATCGTCCCCGCGCGCGCGGGGCGCCGGGGGCATGGCCCGGGAGGCGAGCACGAGGGACGCGGGACGCCGCGGGAACCCAGGTGTCGGCCAAGTACGCGCGGGATCCGATCCCCGCGGCGCCCCGCGGCATCGACCGGGCATGGTCCCCGGCCGGTGCCGTCTGTCTCGTCGCGGCGTCTCCGACGTCCCGGTCCTGCGACTCCCCGTTAGCGGTCTCGGGCGAGGTGCAGGCACGCCGTACTCGCACGCCGTGCCCGCACCTCCGGAACCCGCATCGGCGCCGTGGCCTTCCAGCCGTCCCCCGCCTCGTAGTGGGCGGGTCCGCAGGTCGCTCAGGGTCGGCCCAGAGGCGGGTCGGCGCGGGGGCATTTCCTCACCCGCCGGGCAGAGTGCCGCCCGGTCTCACGCCCGCGTCCGAGGCACGCCCCGCACCGGTCCGTCGCCCGGGGCGATGGCGGCTGAGAGCCACCGACGCGGGCGCCGCCCCGTCCCCGGACCCGCACGGTCAGCCACCGGGCGGGCCCCCGAAGGACGCCCCGGGATCACTCCCGGGCCGCCGCGGACAGGTGCGGTCAGGAAGCACAAAATAGGAACATTGTCAAGGGAAGCTGAGCCGCGCGCTGCGGTCGACGACGCTTCTCCGTCATCGCGAGCGCAGCGAAGCGACCCAGGGCGGCGCAACATCGGCAAGGTCGCGCTGCTGGATTGCTTCGCTCCGCTCGCAAGGACGTCTGTGCCGAAGACTCATCGGCCGCTGGCACCGTCACGTGGGCCGAGCCCTGCCGGCGTTCCGTCGCGCCGCCGGATCGGTGCACCACGCACGGCCGCCATCGACGTCACATCGGCCCGGAATGCCGAGCGCCAGCGGACGCAGATCCGCTCGCTAAGTTATTCTCGGAGCTTGAGGGGCGAAGGAGCGTGACATATGAGCGATTCGAATCGGTATTGCCAGGTCTTTGTCGACGAAATGTCTATAGAGATCGGATTTATGGCCGTAAACGGTTCGATATATCGCGAATAACAGAGAAAATAAGTCGATTATTGCTGAATTGGTCGATCAAATATGGTGGAGATGTGATCTATCCGTCGTCGATGACTTGTCTTCAGGTCACGCTCCGGGGCATCCGGCTCCGCGCAACGGACGGGTCCTCCGGAGGCCGCGCGCCAGCGCCTCTCCGAGCGGCCTGATGCGCCGGGTCTTCTCGACGGCCGGGACACATCCCCGGACGCGCTTCAAGCTCTGGCAGGAGGTCGTCGCCGAACGGATCGGGCCGATCGAGCAGCGGCGGCGCGCCGACGGGCCGTTCGCGGGCGAGATCGAGATCGGCGCCGTCGGCCCGCTGACCTTCAGCCGGATCACCCAGAGCGCCCTCACGACCACGATCACCGCCGATACGGTCCGGCGCCGGCCTGACGGGCTGATCCGCGTGAACTTCCGTCTCGCCGGCGCGTCCACCTTTCAGCAGCACGGCCGCGAGGCGGTGCAGGGGACGGGAGACCTCACCGTCATCGACCATCACCCGGGCGTGCTGGACGCGCGCACGGATGGCCAGACCCTGGTCATGGCCCTGCCGCGGGAGCGCCTCGAGGGCCTGCTCGGACCGGCCCGGCTGTTCGCGGCCCTGACGATGCCCGCCGGATCGGCCACGACCCGCCTGGTGACGACCTTCTTCGGGGATCTGCTCCGGGTGAACCGGCAGCTCTCCCCCGAGGCGGCGGAGCGCATGGCGACCATCGGCGTGGATCTGATCGTGGCCGCGCTCGCGGATCGGATGGCCCGGGAGGTGCCGCATTCCCTGCACGGCAGCGTCGTGGTCCAGCGCGCCAAGGCCCATGTCGAGGCGAATCTCGGCGACCAGACCCTCGATCCGCCCCGGCTTGCCGCCGCGATGGGCGTGTCCCTGCGCCGGCTCCAGGAGCTGTTCCACGAGCGCGGCCAGCACATCTCCGACTGGATCTGGGAGCGCCGCCTCGCGGCGGCGGCCAGGCGCCTCTCCGATCCGGTCAGCCTGCACCGCCCGATCGGCGTCGTGGCCTACGAGTGCGGCTTCGCGAGCCAGGCCCATTTCGCCCGGCGCTTCAAGGACCGCCACGGCCTGTCGCCCCGCGCCTACAGGGAAGCCGCGATCCTGCGCCTGTCCGGCAGCCGGCCGGATCCGTGAGACGCCGCGACTCCGGTGCCGGTCGCGCTCGGCCGGGACGCGGCGCCGGGACGAGGGGCGGAGCCGTGCCCCGGGGCACGGCTCCGACGTCGCGGCCCCCGCCCTCACCCGGCGCAAGCCGCCTCCGGCCGCACCGCTTCCCCGGCCGCGCGCCCCGCCGCGTCGAAGAGCGCGCGGCAATACGCGATCAGGCGGTCGGTCCGGTCGGCGCCGCTCCGGAAGGCGATGTGCCCGTCCGGGCGCACCAGCACGAGCGCCGGCCGGCCCTCCAGCCCGTAGGCGCCGTGTGCCCGGCCGTCCAGATCCGACAGGACGGGCACCTCCGCCGCCGCGATCAGGGGGCCGGCGAGGACGAGCCGCGGACGCAGCCAGGGCCAGGGCGCCACGGCCCGGACCGCCTCCAGAAGGGCGGGCGCCGCCTCCGGCGACCGTCCGTCGAAGCACAGGAGCGCCCAGCCCGTCGTCCATCCGTCCGGGTTGTAGAGGAACGGGAACAGGCGCGTGGGCACCCCGTCCCGCGTCACCGGCGCGTCCGGCGCGCGCTGGCCCGGCTTCGGCTCCGGCCGCAGCAGGTGCGTCAGGTTCGCGAGGCCCGACAGGTGATCCGCGTTCAGGGGGCTGCCGGGATAGGCGACGCCCATCTGCTGCATGTCGTCCGTCCCCTGCAGCAGGGAGCCCAGGTTCGGCAGCGCCTTCGCGGCCAGCCCCAGCACCGTGTCGGTGACGGGGCCGCGATAGACGGTCCACCGGAACCCGCGCACCTGCTGGGCGCTCAGCCGGGCGTGCTCGCCGCCGCGCTCGCCGTCGTAGGAGTCGAGGATGGCGGGCGCCGCCTCGCCCCGCAGGGTCATGGCCAGCCGCCACGCGATCTCGACCGCGTCGTGGAGGCCGGCATTCATCCCCTGGCCGCCGATCGGCAGGGACAGGTGCCCGGCATCGCCCGCCAGGAACACGCGGCCCCGCGCGTAGCCGGGGGAGACCCCGTAGGCGAAGCGGCTGTGCGTCAGCCATTGCGGGTCGCTCAGGGTGAGGGTCTCGTCGCCGGTGACCTCCCGGGCGAGGGCCTGGATCTCCGCGAGCGTCGGGTCGCGGTCCGGCACGCCGGCGTCGTCGGCCAGGAAGAACAGCCGGTGGTAGCCGCCCCAGACCGGCATGATGCCGGCGAAGCCGCGCGGGTAGTAGAAGAACCAGAGCTGGTCCGGCTCGGACCCGCGGCGCCAGGACAGCCGGGCGTCGACCTGCCGGTTCATGCAGCCCGCGAGCCGCTCGGGCTCGAAATCCAGGCCGAGCCGGGCGCGGACCGTGCTCCGGGCCCCGTCGGCGGCCACGCAGTAGCGGGCGCGCAGCCGCGTCTCCGGCCCGTCCGCGCCCCGCCGGAGGGTCACGGTGACGCCCGCCGCGTCCTGGTCGATGCCGGTCACCGTGCAGCCCCGGTCCAGCCGGCCGCCGCGGGCCTCGAACGCGTCGGTCAGGGTCCGCTCGATCACGTCCTGCCCGCTGTAGAGGACGTCGGGATAGGGGCTGGCGACGTCGGCGATGGGGATCGGCGTCGTCGGCGCGCCGTCGACGAAGAAGTTGATGGTGCGGACCGCGTAGGCGTTCTCCGCCAGGGCGTCGCGCAGGCCGATGCCGGCGAGCAGCTCCTGCGGGCGGGCCCAGAGATTGTTGGCCCGCGAGTACGCCCTGACTTCCGCGCGCTGCTCCAGGATCAGGCACGACACGCCGTGATGGCGCAGGGCGCAGCCCGCGGTCAGGCCGACGGGGCCCGCGCCGACGATGATCACGTCGGCGTCGTAGCCCGGGGCGGCGTGGGCGTCGGTCATCGGTCGGTCTCCTGTCGGCTTTCCTGTCGGGTCTCGTGCGGGGTCTCGTGCGGGGTCTCGTGCGGCGTCTCCTGCCGGGCCTCCGCGGCGATGGACGCGATGGCGGCGTGGGAGGCGCCGATCCGCCGCTGCAGGCCCTGCAGCAGCGCGGCGGCGGCCTCGACGCCCTCGGGCGCGAGGCCCTCGGTGAGCCCGTCCGACCAGAGGGCGTTGCGCGCCATCGCCTGCCGATAGGCCTCCGCGCCCCGCGGGGTCATGGCGACGAGGGGCGCGCGGCGGTGGTGGGGGTTGGGCGCGAGCCGGATCAGCCCGTCGGCCCGCATCTCGCCGACGAGGCGCTGCACCGACTGGCGGGCGAGGCCCATGTTGCGGGCGATGTGGGCGACGGGCAGCGGCGCCGGCGCGAGGGCGATGGCCCCCAGCACCTGCCAGCGGGCGCTGGTGAGCCCGAGATCCTGCACCAGCGTGTCGCCGGCCGCGAGCAGGTCGCCGTTGAGGCGGAACACCGCGAGCACGAGGTCCGACAGAGCGTGCCGGGTCCGGTCGCGGTCGCGGGCTGTCCGAGGCGGGTCGGGCTCCATGGGGCACGTCCTGGCGGCAGGATGTTGTCAGAATGACAGTATGCTGTCATCGCGCCGACAACGGCGCCGGCGCCGGACGGTTCCACGCCGGCGGCGGGCCGGATCCGGATGTCGGATACGGGCGACGGGGACGGGTGCCCGCCGGGCCCTAAGCCACCGCCGCGAGATCCCCGAACAGCGACAGCACGACCGGGCGCCGGTCGAGGTTGTAGATCGCCGCCTCCCGGGCGGCGCGGCCGAACCGGTCGGCGACCTCCACCAGGGCCGCGAGGCGGGCGGGGGGCTCGTCCCGGCGCCGGTCGATCTCGGCCGAGACGAAGCGCAGCACCGCGTCCTGGGCGGCCTCGAACCGCGCCTCGGCGTCGCGGCCCGCCAGGGTCTCGGCGAGCTTGAGCACCCGGCCCCAGTCGGGCGTGCGCGCCCGCGCCAGCAGGGTCTCGATCTCGGCCACGAGGCCGGCGGTGACCGGATCGAGCATCGCGAGCGCGCGGGCGACCGAGCCCTCGCACTGGGCCAGTGCCCGGGCCAGGGCGGTCTCGTCGGGCTGCGCGAAGGGCTCGGGCAGGCCGCGCACCACCCGGGCGACGTCCTCGGCCGGGAGGGGGCGCAGCATCAGCGCCCGGCAGCGGGAGCGGATGGTCGGCAGCAGCCGGCCGGGCTGGTGGGACAGGATCAGGAACAGCGCGCGGGGCGGCGGCTCCTCCAGCACCTTCAGCAGCGCGTTGGCGGCGTTGGCGTTCAGGTCCTCGGCGCTGTCGAGGATGCAGACGCGCCAGCCCGAATCCGCGGCCGTCGAGGCGAACAGGTCGAGGGCGCGGCGCACGGCGTCGACCGAGATCTTGGTCGGCAGCGTCTTGGCGCCGGCGCTCCGGTGGCGGCGCAGGACCACGAGGTTCGGGTGCGACAGGCCCGCCACCTTGCCGAGGACGGCGTCGCCCGCCGGCACGGCGAGGCCCGCCGGGCCCCCGCCCCCCGGGTAGGCGAGCAGGCGCCGGGCGACCCGGTAGGCCAGGGTCGCCTTGCCGATGCCGGGGGCGCCGCCGATCAGCCACGCGTGGTGCAGGCGCCCCGCCGCGATGGCGGCCGCGAAGGCGTCGGCCGCGGCCGCGTGGCCGACGAGCCCGAAGGTCTCGCGCGGGCGCGGGATCCCGGCGAGGTCCCCGGGCTCGACGTCGTCGGCGGCGCGGTCGGTGGGCTTCACGGGGCGGGTCTCACGGGGCGGGCTTCACGGGCGGGCTTCATGGAGTGGGTCTCACGGCGCGGGCCGGCGGGCTCCGATCTGGGTGGCGCGCCCGCGCGACTGCTTACACGGCCGCCGGCCAGGATGGGACCGGTCGGGCCGGGACCGGCCCCGCCCGTACGGCCGCTCACGCGGCGTCGCCGCTCCGGCCCGCCCCCGCCGGCCGGTCGGGCAGGAGCGCCGGCAGCCGGGTCGCGACGGCGGCGCGGATCGCCGCCTCGACCGCGTCGGGATCGCGGGACGCGTCGATCACCGCGCAGCGCCCCGGTTCCGCCCGGGCGATCGCCAGGAAGGCCTCCCGCAGCCGGACGTGGAAGTCGAGGGCCTCGGCCTCGAACCGGTCGGCCCCCTGCCCCGTCCGGGCGCCGCGCCCGGCCGCGCGGGCGAGGCCGGACTCGGGGGCGAGGTCGAGGATCAGGGTGAGATCGGGCCGGGTCGGGCCGACGACGACCCGCTCCAGGGCGTCCACGAGCCCGGGATCGAGCCCCCCGGCGGCGCCCTGGTAGGCCCGGGTCGAGTCGATGAACCGGTCGCACAGCACGGTCTCGCCCCGGCGGAGCGCCGGGCGGATCAGCCGGTCGAGATGGTCGATCCGGGCGGCGCTGAACAGCAGGGCCTCCGCGAAGGGGCCGTAGGGCTTGGCGACGCCGTCGAGCAGCGCCGTGCGGATCTCCTCCGCCCGCGGCGAGCCGCCGGGCTCGCGCGTCACGCAGACGGGCCGCCCCGAGCGCGCGCGCAGGGTCGCGGCGAGGCGGGCGATCTGGGTCGACTTGCCGGCCCCCTCCCCGCCCTCGACGGTGATGAAGGTGCCGCCCGCCCCGGCGGGATCCCCGGACAGCGGCCCGGTCACGCGCGCGCCGTCACGACGGGTTGGCCGCCCCGGCAGCACCCTTGTCCCCGCCCTTGTCGGTTCCCTTGCCGGCCCGGTCGAAGGCCTTGCGGACGAGGCCGGTGCCGAATTCCAGCGCCGCGTCCATCGCCCGCTGCGACAGGGTGCCGGGCTCCACCGCGGCGCCGGCGAAGAGCGGCTGGTCGAGGGCGACGGTGTCGCCGCGCTGGACGCGCAGGATCCCGACCCGCTGGCCCTCCTCCACCGGGGCGATGAGCGGCCCGGTATAGATCGCCCTGGCGCTGACCCGGTCGCTGGAGCCCCGCGGCAGCAGCACCCGCACGGGCTTCTTCGCCACCAGCGGCACCGAGCCCGACTGGCCGCCGAACACCGAGGCCTCGGCCACGGTCTCGCCCGGCGCGAAGACCTGCCGGGGCTCGAAGGCGCGGAACCCCCACTCCATCAGCTTGCGCGACTCGGAGGCGCGGTCCCGGGCGGTCTTGAGCCCCGAGACCACCAGCACGAGCCGCTGGCCGTTCTGCACCGCCGAGCCGGTGAGCGCGTAGCCGGATTCCTCCAGGTAGCCGGTCTTGAGTCCGTCCGCGCCGATGTCGAGGGCGAGCAGCGGGTTGCGGTTCTGCTGGCGGATCTTGTTCCAGGTGAACTCCTTCTCGGCGAAGATCTTGTAGTAGTCCGGGTAGGTGTCGATGATGTGCAGCGCGAGCTTCGCCATGTCCCGGGCCGTGACCTTCTGGTCGGGCGCCGAGTAGCCGGTGGCGTTGCGGAAGGTCGAGTTCGTCAGCCCGATCTCCTTGGCGCGCTGGTTCATCAGCCCGGCGAAGGCCTCCTCGGAACCGGCCATGTTCTCCGCGATGGTGATGGCCGCGTCGTTGCCCGACTGCACGATCAGGCCGCGCAGCAGGTCCGCCATCTTGATGCGGCTGTTCACCTGCGCGAACATCGACGAGCCGCCGCCCCCGGCCCCGCCGCGCTTCCACGCGTCCTCGGTGACGGTGAACTCCGTGTCCATCGACAGGCGGCCGGATTTCAGCGCCTCGAACACGATGTCGGTGGTCATCAGCTTGGCCATGCTGGCCGGCGAGAACCGCTCGTCGGCGGCCTTCTCGAACAGGACCGAGCCGGAATCGGCGTCGATCAGGATCGCGTGCGGGGCCGCGGTCTGGAAAGTCTGCGCGGCGGCGGCGGCGAGGCCGGCGCCCAGCGCGCAGGCGGCCGCGAGAAGGGTGAGAAGGGGTCTGCGCATCACCGTTCCGTCCCGCGCCTGCCGTCGGGCCGGAAGCGTCCCGCCCGTATCCCAATAACAAGCGTGACCATATTACGGTTTCGGCGCCGGATCGAATGCGAAATGCCGCATCGGCCGCCACATCGGCCGCCACATCGGCCGCCACATCGGCCGCCACATGGGCCGCCGGACCCGTCGGGCGGCCACGGGTCGGCCCGGGCGCCGCCGTCAGTAGATCCCGGCGAGGCGGGCGTGTCCCGCCTTGCCGGCGGTCTTGGTGGCCGGCCCCTTGGCGGCGGGGGCCTTGGGGGCGGTCTTGGCAGAGGTGGCCGCGGAGCCGTTCGCGGCCGGCGCACCGGCCTTCGTGGCCGACGCCCTGGCCGGCACCGCGGCGAGGCGCGCCATGGCGAGCTTGGCCGAGGCCGGCATCGCGGCGGGCATCGCGGCCGGGGACGCGCCGTGCGGCGCGGAGGAAGGGCCCGACGACGCCTTGGCGAGCTTCACGGTCCCGGGCGCCGGGACCGCCCGGCGATGGACCTCGGCGAGGGCCGGGCCGGCCTTCGGGCCGGCCTTCCCGGCGGCATGACCGTGCGCCGGCGGCGCGGCCGGGGCGAGGCCGGGGGTGTGGGCCGGGTTGAGACCCGCGACCTTCAGGGTCCCGGCCCCGAGGCCGCCCCTGGCGGCGACGGCCGGCACGGGGGCGGGCCGGAACTCGCGCACCCGCGGGGCGGTGGGCTGCACGGCCGCCGGGACCGTCACGGCGGCCGAGGCCAGCACGATCGGCGCGCGCACCGGCGCCGTCCGCTCGGGCCGGGCGGCCGGGGCCTCGGCGGGCGCCTTCCCGGCCGCCGTCCCGGCCTCCGTCCCGCTCTCCTCCGCCTCCTGGGCGGGCCTGAAGGCCAGAGCCGGGGCTGAGCGCGTGTAGCGCTCGGTGTCCTCCGTCGGGCCGAGATCGGCCATCATCACGGTCGAGCGGCCGGCGGGCCGCCCGTCGGTGCGCAGGCTCGCGAGGAGCTTGCGGTCGTCGCTGCCGGCCACCGAGGCCTTGCCGACATACTCGACGCGCACCCGCGCGGTGCCCCTGCGGTGGAAGCCCAGCGCTTCGGCTGCATCCTCCGACACGTCCATGACCCGGCCGGCATGGTAGGGGCCGCGGTCGTTGACGCGCACCAGCATCGAGTAGCCGTTCTCGAGGTTCGTCACCCGGGCGTAGCTCGGCAGCGGCAGGGTCGGGTGGGCGGCGGCGATCGAGTGGCGGTCGAAGACCTCGCCGTTGGCGGTCATGCGGCCGTGGAAGGCCGAGCCGTACCAGGAGGCGAGCCCCTCGCGCACGTAGCCGCTCGGATTCTCCTTCGGCACGTAGGTCTGCCCGGCCACCACGTAGGGCTTGCCGGTGTAGCGGCGCCCGCCGCCCTTCGGGATCACGTCGCCCTCGTTGTAGAGGCGCGGGCTCGCCTTGACCCCGTATTTCGGGTCGATCCCGTTCCCGGCGGCGAGCTTCTGCTGGGGCGAGGTCGCGCAGTTGGCCGTGGCCAGGGCCACGCCCGAGACGGCGATGAGCCGCAGGGCGAGGCGCGCCGGCCGGGGAAGCGTCGTGCGCACCATCGTGGGGTTCACCAAACTCTACGCGTGAGCGGGGCCCGACCGGACCGGAGCCGGCCGCGTGCACGGGGCCGCGATCGGTCCACCCAGATTTGTAGCGGTCGCGTAAAGGAAGCCTGAACGATGGGCTGCGGCCGGGTTCAGGAAGCGGGCCGCGCGGCCGGTCGGTTCTCGAGCATTGCGCGCGGATCGACGGGCAACATCTTGTTCGGGAACGGATTTTTCAAATTCTAACTGGCGCGCCCGTCCGACCGCCCCCGGGCGCGGCGCTCCACTTTTCCGTGTGGGAGCGGGGCCAGGATCGCGATGGCTCGGGACCGAGCCGGTGCGGAGGCCGCGGGCCGCTCGATCCGCGCCGGCCCTCCGCGGCGCCGCGGTCCCGGAGGGCCGGAAGGCGCCGCGCGCAGCAGCGGCACGCTCCGGAGCGGCCGCGCCGCCCCGGGTGTAATAGGCCGAAGGCCGAGTTCGCCCTCAGCGGGACTGCGTGTCGGTGAGCTGCCCGATCGACTGGGCGCCCCGCTGCTTGAACAGCAGGTCGAGGCCTTCCAGCATCAGCGCGTGCATCTTGGTCCGCTCGGCGTAGGCGAGGTCGCGCAGCTGGTCGTAGACCGGCGGCTCCAGGTAGACCGACATCTGGCGGGCGCGCTGCTTGAGCGTGGCCGCCTGCTTCGGCGCCGGGGGCGCGAGGGTGAGCGACACGATCTCGGCGCCCTGCGGCCGGGCCGCCTGGGGCCGGGCCGGCGGGCTCGCCGAGGCCACGATCGCCGCGAGGCTGAGCTTAGGCGGCTTGGACATGCTGGCCCGTCCTCAGGGACTGCGTGCGGCGCTCGATCCACGACCAGAGGCGGCGGACCTCGCCGGCGGCCTGGCCCTTGGGGTTGAACTCGGTGACGCCCTGGCCGAGGCCGATCGCGTCCTGGTGGTCGGTGCGGGCGACGATGTTCACGTCGGGCAGGATGCCCAGCACCGCGAGCCCGTCCGCGGCGTCGCGGACCCGGTAGGAGCGCGGCGGGGTCTGGTTCAGCACGAAGGCGAACTTCTTCTCCAGCCGGTAGACGGCGGCCAGGGTCGGCTTGAACGCCCGCAGGTCCGCGGGGGTCGGCCGGCACGGGATGATGCACAGATCCGCGGCGCGGATCGCCGAGAGGGTGCCGGTGGAATCGACGCCGGGCGTGTCGATGAACACGTAGTCGTAGGCGGAGTCGCGCAGGCGCTCCATCACGGCGTCGATCTGGGTGGCGTCGATCTGCGCCACCTCGGGACCGTCGGCCGTGCGGTGGTCCAGCCAGTCGGAGATCGTGGCCTGCCGGTCCATCTCCAGGATGCAGACCGTGTGGCCCGCCTCCCGGGCGGCCACCGCCAGGGAGATGCACAGCGTGCTCTTGCCGCTGCCGCCCTTCTGCGTGACGAAGGTGATCGCTTTCATCCCGGGCGTCCTCCAGAAGGCCCCATGCATCCGTCCGGGCGCCCGCAACTGCCGGTCGCCGCGCCGTCTGTGCCAACCTCAGGTATGGGATTCGCGGCGTGCCGCGATCCTGTGACCCAAGGATGTCGGGGCACAGGTTGGGGCCGACATGGTTAACGAGCCGTTAAGACAACGGTCCCTCGCGGATATCCCCGCCCAGTGCGGCAGCAGGACAGCAGTCTAAACTTCAAGTTAAGATTCTTGGCATATAGAGGGTTAACAGCCTTTCCAGCGACGCCCGGATACCGTAGCGTGAGCGCGGGTGAGACGAGGAGCTTGGTGGGGGTGAAAACCTCAAGTTTAAAGACAAGGATCGCCCCATCGAGGAATGGCATGTCCGAAGCCCCGATCCCGCAATCCATTCTGGAGGCCTCCGGCGTCGTGGGCACCTGGGCCCACGATTACTGGGCGGGGCAGCTGGCGCTCTCGGCCCCGCTCGCGGATCTGCTCGGCCTGGACCCCGAGGCGGCCGCCGCCGGCGTGTCCCTGGAGGCCTTCCTCGACCGCACCCATCCCGAGGACCGCGTCCGGATCGAGAGCTATCTCCACGCGGTGGCCGAGACCGGCGGTCCCGTCGAGGCGGAGTTCCGCACGAAGGACACCCGCACCGGGATCCGCACGCTGCTGATGCGCGGCCGGATCGAGCGCGACCCCGCCGGCGGGGCGACCCGCGGGCGCGGCATCGCCATCGACCGCACCGAGGAGCAGGCCGCCAACCTCGTGCAGAGCGAGCGGGTGGTGAACCGGATGGCCGAGCACGTCATCGCCCTGCGCGACCTCGCCCGCGCCCTGCACCGGCCGTCGCTCACCGACCGGATCGAGCACCTGATGATCGAGATCGGCTTCGAGCTCGCCCGCTTCCTGCCCGAGCCCGAGGACGAGCCGCGCCACTGAGCGCGCCACTGAGAGCGCGACGGGGCGCGGAAGCCCCGCCGGACCGATTGATCGCGCCCGTTCCGGCAAGCTACTGTCCCGGCAACACTTTGCCGGGAGGACGGGGATGGCCCGCGACACGATCTACGACCGCGACCTCGACCGCGTCCCGGCCAACCACCAGCCGCTGACGCCCCTGCTCTACCTGGACCGGGCCGCGCGGGTGTTTCCCGACCACGTCGCGGTGGTCCACGGCCCCCTGCGGCGGTCCTACCGGGAGGTCTACGCCCGGGCCCGCCGCCTCGCCTCGGCGCTGGCGGCGCGCGGGATCGGCCGCGGCGACACCGTGGCGGCGCTGCTCGCCAACACCCCCGAGATGATCGAGTGCCACTACGGCGTGCCGATGACCGGGGCGGTGCTCAACACCCTCAACACCCGCCTCGACGCCGACGCGATCCGCTTCTGCCTGCAGCACGGCGAGGCCAAGGTGCTGATCACCGACCGCGAGTTCTCCCGGACGGCCGCCGGGGCCCTGGAGGGGCTGGAGCCCAAGCCCTTCGTGATCGACGTCGACGATCCCGAGTACGACGGCCCGGGCGCCCGCCTGGGCGCGACCGACTACGAGGCCTTCCTGGCCGGCGGCGACCCGGAGCACGACTGGCGGCTGCCGGACGACGAGTGGGACGCGATCACCCTGAACTACACGTCGGGCACCACCGGCGACCCGAAGGGCGTGGTCTACCACCATCGCGGGGCGGCACTGCTGGCCCTCGGCAACGTCATCACGGGCGGCCTCGGCCAGCACCCGGTCTATCTCTGGACCCTGCCGATGTTCCACTGCAACGGCTGGTGCTTCCCCTGGACCCTGTCGATCGTGGCCGGGACCCATGTCTGCCTGCGGCAGGTGCGGGCCGAGACGATGTACCGGCTGATGGCCGAGCACGGGGTCACGCATCTCTGCGGCGCGCCGATCGTCATGCAGATGCTGATCAACGCCCCCGATGCCGAGCGCCGCGACCTGCCCCGGCGCGTCGCCTTCTTCACCGCCGCGGCCCCGCCGCCGGAGGCGGTGCTGGCCGGCATGTCGGAGGCCGGATTCGACGTGACCCACCTGTACGGCCTGACCGAGAGCTACGGCCCGGCGGTGGTCAACGCCTGGCACGCCGACTGGGACGCGCTGGCGGCCGACCAGCGGGCAGCCCGGAAGGCCCGCCAGGGCGTGCGCTACCCGGTGCTCGAGGCCCTCGACGTGCGCGACCCGGAGACGCTGGAGCCGGTGCCCGCCGACGGGGCGACGATCGGCGAGGTGATGATGCGCGGCAACGTGGTGATGCGCGGCTACCTCAAGAACCCGGCGGCCACGCAGGCCGCCTTCAAGGGCGGCTGGTTCCGCACCGGCGACCTCGGGGTGAAGCACCCGGACGGCTACGTGCAGCTCAAGGACCGCTCGAAGGACATCATCATCTCGGGCGGCGAGAACATCTCGTCGATCGAGGTCGAGGACGCCCTGTTCAAGCACCCAGCGGTCGCCGCGGCCGCGGTGGTGGCCAAGCCCGACGCGAAGTGGGGCGAGACGCCCTGCGCCTTCGTCGAGCTCAAAGCCGGCGCGACCCCCACGGCCGACGAGCTGATCCAGTGGTGCCGGGGGCGGCTGGCCTCCTACAAGCTCCCCCGCCACGTGGTCTTCGGCGAGCTGCCGAAGACCTCCACCGGCAAGGTGCAGAAGTTCATCCTGCGCGAGCGGGCTCGGCAGGACGGGGCCTGATCCGCGCCCGGCCCGGCACCCGTCGATCGGAGCGGCGGGCCGGTCAGGCCTGCGGCGGATCCCGGCGGTCGACGCGCACCGGTACCGGCACGGGCTTCGGGGCGGACCCGGCGTCGCGGAGGTCGGCCAGGATCTGGGCGACGAACGCCTGGAGCGACACGAGGCTGAACAGGGTGATCGACGCGACCAGGGCGGCGGAGACCAGGGTCTTGGCGGTTTCGGGATCCACGGCGGGAGTCCTTGGCTTCGCCCCGCCGCGGGCGATCCGGGCGGGGGGCGCCGCTGTGGCGCCGGTGCCTCCCCAAGGTGGGCGCGCCGCCCGCGCCGCGCCAGCGCCGCCGCGGTCGCGCCTGGCATGCGCGGAGGGCCGGGCTCGGCCGCGATCCCGGTCGCCGCGACGCTTCGTCCGGCCGGGGATGATCGCGCGGGACCGTGCAGCTTTCCTGGCTGGTGGAACGTTGCGTTTCCCGCAATAAGCGCCGGCGCGGAGCGGCGCGCATCCGGGAGAGACGGCATGGCCGGCAGCGGCATCGCGGGCGGCATCGCGAACGGCACCCGCGCGGCGCTGCGCGCCGCTCAGGGGCTGATCCTGGCCGCCGGACTGGGAACTGTGCTGGGAGCCGGGCCTGTCGCGGGCCCCGCCCGGGCGCAGGGGCCCGTCCCGGCCCAGCCCGCGCCCCTGCCCGCTCCCCTGCCCGCGACGCCTCCGAACGCCCCGCCCCGGAGCGCGGCGCCCGCCCCCGCCGCGCCGGGAGCGGCGGCGGAGCCGGGCCCGGCCGAGCCGGTGACCCGCGCCGGCTACTTCTACATCGGCGGCCGCTACCAGAAGCTCGGCGACAAGACCGTGATGGTCGGCCAGATGTTCGTGCAGTCGCGCACCCCGGCCCGGGTCACGCAGCCCTACCCGGTGGTGATGGTCCACGGCCTCGCCCAGACCGGCGTGAACTACCTCGCCACCGCGGACGGCCGCCCGGGCTGGGTGCAGCGCTTCGTCGAGAAGGGCTACCAGGTCTACGTGGTCGATCAGGTCGGGCGCGGGCGCTCGGGCACCAACCCGGAGGTCTACGGCCCCTACGACCGGCTCGGCACCCGCAGCCTGGAGCGCACCCACACGGCGCCCGAGGTCTACGACCTCTACCCGCAGGCCAAGCTCCACACCCGCTGGCCGGGCGGGGCCGGCGTGCAGGGCAACGCCGCCTTCGACCAGTTCTTCGCCAGCCAGGTCCCGTTCCTCGCCAACAGCCAGCAGACCGAGGAGCTGGTCGACCCGGCGCTCGTGGCGCTGCTGGACAGGATCGGGCCGGCGATCCTGCTCACCCACGGTCAGGCGGCCCTGTTCGGCTGGGCGGCCTCGGACGCGCGGCCGGACCTCGTGAAGGCCCATGTCGCCGTCGAGCCCAATGGCCCGCCCTTCTTCGACGTGCAGTTCCGCGGCGGCAAGGAGTTCTGGGAGAAGACCGGCGACGGGCGCGCCCGCGCCTACGGGCTGACCCGCATGCCGCTGACCTTCGACCCGCCGGTCCGGGCGCCCGAGGACCTGACGGTGGCGCAGGCGGCCAAGGGGTCCGAATCCAAGTCCGACAGGGCGGCGGACGGGCGGATCCGCTGCTGGCTGCAGGGCGAGCCCGTCCGGTCCCTGCCGAACCTCGCCAAGGTGCCGGCCGTGGTGGTGACCGCGGAGGCCTCCTTCCACGCGACCTACGACGACTGCACCGTCGCGTTCCTGACCCAGGCCGGCGCCAGGCCGGACGTGGTCCGGCTGGCCGACCGCGGCCTCCACGGCAACGGCCACATGATGATGCTGGAGACGAACAGCGACGCCGTCGCGGACGTCCTGGCCGGCTGGCTCGCGGACCGGGTGAAGTAGCCCCGCGGGACCGCCCCCCGCCGCACCACCGATACGTGTCGCTACGGCAACAGGCGTCGCCTTCCGCGTGAAGGCCGCTTGCGGCCGCGTCCGGCTGCCCGTAGTCCGGATGGAGAAAGATCAAGTTTTACAGTACTTTATCACAATTCTAAACAGCGCGGCCGAGACGCCGGGGTGGGTCCCGGCGCGCGCGGTCGGCTGCCCGCAGCGTCGCATCCGGCAAGAGACCATGAGAGCCGTCCACCCCCTCCCCGGCATCACCCTGCGCGCCCTGCTCGCCGGGGCCTCGCTCGCCGTGCTGGCGCAGGCCGCGCCGAGCCTCGCCCAGGACGCGTCGCGCCGCGGCGGCGCCGGCCCGACCGCCGGCGGCAGCGTGCAGCTCGAGGAGCTGAGCGTCACCGGCCAGGGCGGCGGCCCGGCCTCCGGGGCCCCGGCCGGCGCACCCGTGCGCGGCGCGGAGAGCCCGACCGGCCCGATCGACGGCTACGTGGCCCGGCGCTCGGCGACCGCGACCAAGACCAACACCCCGCTGATCGAGACGCCGCAATCGATCAGCGTCGTGGGCCGCAAGCAGCTCGACACCCAGAACGCCCAGACCCTCACCCAGGCGACCCAGTACGTCGCCGGCACCTACGCGGGCACCTTCGGCGCCGACACGCGCCTCGACTTCTTCCAGCTCCGCGGCTTCGTGGTCAGCGATTACGGCCTCTACCTCAACGGCCTGCAGCTCCTGAACTACGGCTTCGCCTACAGCCGCGTGAACACGTTCGGGCTGGAGCGCATCGAGGTGCTGCGCGGCCCCTCCGCGGTGCTGTTCGGCGCCGGCAATCCCGGCGGCCTGATCAACCAGATCAGCAAGCGCCCGACCGAGACCCCGTTCGGGCTCGTCGAGGTCGGCGGCGGCTCCTTCGACCAGCGCTACGCCGCCTTCGACGTCGGCGGCCCGGCCGACGCCGAGGGCCACTGGTTCGGCCGCCTGACCGGCTACGCCCGCAACGGCGGCACGCAGGTCCAGGGCGCGCCGGACGACAGCTACTACATCGCCCCGGCCTTCACCTATAAGCCGGACGGGTCGACCAAGTTCACGGTCCTGTCGAGCTTCCAGCACGACAACACGGCCGTGACGGCGAACTTCCTGCCCTATTACGGCACGGCCCGGCCGACCCTGCTCGGCCTGCGCATCCCGCGCTCGCTCAACGTGGGCGATGCCGGCTTCAACACCTTCCGGCGCGACCAGGCCTTCATCGGCTACGAGTTCGAGCACGTCTTCGACGACACCTGGGCGGTGCGCCAGAACGCCCGCTACGGCTACACGCAGAGCTTCCAGAACTCCTATATCGGCCAGCTTGGCTACACCGACCCGCTCCAGACCCAGCTCGGCCGCTACCTGTTCCGGGATTCCGCCAAGATCGCGCAGCTCGACGTCGACACGCAGGCCGAGGCCAAGTTCTTCGACGGCTTCTTCCGCCACGACTTCCTGATGGGCGTGGAGTACCGGAACTTCCAGATCCACGACAACCAGGCCTCGGGCTTCCCCGGCCCCGACCTCAACATCCTCGCGCCCGCTTACGGCCCGCAGGCGGTCTCGGCCTCGCCCTACCTGATCAACGCCAACTCGTTCCAGCAGGTCGGCCTCTACTTCCAGGACCAGATCAAGCTCACGCCGGAGCTGACCCTGATCCTCGGCGGCCGCCAGGACTTCGTCCAGAACACCGTCTACGACCGCCTGACGCCCGCCAACACCAACGGCCGCAACGACAGCGCCTTCACCTACCGGGCGGCGGCGATCTACAACTTCGACTTCGGCCTCGCGCCCTACATCATGTACGCGACCTCGTTCCAGCCCCAGATCGGTGTGGACATCAACAACCGCACCTTCAGGCCCGATACCGGCGATCAGGTCGAGGGCGGCGTCAAGTTCGAGCCGCCCGGCCAGGGCTACTTCCTGACGCTGGCGGGCTTCGACATCCACCGCAGCAACGTGCTCACCCCCAACCCGGTGAACACGATCTTCCAGACGCAGGTCGGCGCGGTGCGCTCCACCGGCTTCGAGGCGCAGCTCGTCGCCAACGTCGCCGACGGCCTCAACCTCGTGGCGTCCTTCACCAAGTTCGACTTCACCACCGAGCGGGATGCCGATCCGGTGCGGGTCGGCAAGACGCCGGTCAACATCCCCCAGACCCTGGCCTCGCTGTTCGCCGACTACACCATCCCGCTCGGGCCGTGGCGCGGCTTCGGCTTCGGCGGCGGCGTGCGCTACGTCGGCAGCTCCTTCGCGGACGTGGCCAACACCCTGCGGGTGCCCGACTACGTGCTGTTCGACGCGCAGGTGCACTACGATTACGAGAACTGGCGCTTCCAGGTGAACGCCTCGAACCTCGCCGACCGGCGCTACGTCGCCTCCTGCCAGTCGAACGTGTCGTGCTTCTACGGCGACGCCCGGCGGGTGCTGGCGAAGGTCAGCTACAAGTGGTGAGGCGGTCCGGGCGGTTCTTGTTAGCGGCCGCCCGCAGCATGGTGACCAGCCCCGTCATCGCGAGCGCAGCGAGGCGATCCAGGGAAGCGCGACATCGGCGGGCGTGGCGCTGCTGGATTGCTTCGCTCCGCTCGCAACGACGGCGGCGCTCCGATCAGCCGTCCGCAGCCTCCGCCCCGGTGATCGGCTGCGGCCCGGAGAGCCGGGTCGGCAGGGTGTCGATCCGCAGGGACCGGCGGAGCGCCCGCGAGAACGCGTCGACCGCCATCGTCACCAGCGCGGTGGCGGCGATCAGCACCAGGGCCACGTCGAGGCGCAATTCCGAGATCGCGGCGTCGACATAGAAGCCCAAGGTCGTGACCCCCAGGATGCCGAAGATCGCGCTCTCCCGCAGGATCAGCTCCCAGCGGTAAAGCAGGTAGGCCAGGAACTGCCCGTAGAGCCGCGGCACGGTCTCGTAGGCGTAGAGGTCGAGGCCCCGGGGGGCGTCCGCCCGGTAGGGGATCGCGTCGGCGTGCCGGCCCATCAGGTAGGCGACGATGCCGGCATTGTGCAGGGCCAGCGCCAGGATCGCCGGCAGCATCGAGGGGCCGAGCAGCTGCAGGGCGACGTAGGCCAGCATGTATTCCGGCGTGGAGCGCACCACCACGAGGAGCGCCCGCCCCAGCGGCCGCCCGATCGGCCCGGCGAAGCGCCGCGCGGTCAGCGGGAACAGGACGAGGGCCCCGAGGGCGGTGGCGGCCAGGGCGATCTGCGCCAGGATCAGGGTCTGGGCGGTCCCGGGCAGGACCTGCTCGGTCAGGATCGGGCGCAGCCACGACCAGAGCCGCGCCCAGGTCTCGGGCTCGGCGAGCGGCGCGCCCCGGAGCGGGGCCGGCACGACGTCGTGGCCGAGGAAGCGGGCGAGGCTCGGGCCGATCGCCGCGCTGCCGACGGTCGGCGGCAGCGCCAGCACGGCGCCGACGAGGAGGAACGGCAGGGTCCGGGCGCGCACCCAGAGCCGGCGCGTGCCGATCAGCGCGTAGAAGATCAGGAGCAGCGCCCCGGCCTCGGCGTAGCGGCCCTGGCGGAAGGCGGATTCGAAGGCGAAGCCCATGGTCGGCAGGCCGATGAAGCCCAGCACGAGGCTGGAGCGCAGGCCGCATTCGAGGCGATAGAGGGTGTAGTCGCGCATCCGTCCGGCCACTTCGGGCAGGCGCGCGTACAGGAAGGCCGAGACCGCGCCGGTGCCCGCGGGCAGGACGCGGAGCGCCGCGAGGTCGGCCTCCTCGATCAACTCGGCGTAGACCTTGGCGCAGATGCCCGCGTAGGGCAGCGCGATGGCGAGGACGCCGGTGGTCGCCGACAGGCCGAAGACCTGCATCAGCAGCAGCGCCCAGAACAGCTCGTGGACGGCGCGCAGGCCCGCGCAGGCGAGCCGGACGGCGCGCGAGCGGGCGAAGGGGACGGCGAGCAGCAGCCCCGTCCCGGCCCCGAGCCCGACGCCGAGCATCGCGAAGGCCACGGTGTAGAGGACGCTCCAGCCCTCGACGGCGGGGAAATCGGGCCGGATCAGGCCGCCCAGCAGCCGGGCGAGGTCGGCGAAGGGGTGGAGGGTCGTGACCTGCAGGTCGGCGACCAGCAGGCCGGCGAGCGCCGCCGCCAGGAACCAGCGACTCACCGCCGCGTAGCCCGGCCGCGGCAGGAACGCGGCCTTGCCGGCGAGAGCGCCCATCAGGCGGCCTCGTAGAACGGGCTGAGCCGCGCCGGGTCGAGGCCGGCCGAGGGCGCGTCGAGGACGATCCGGCCGGCCTCCAGCACCACGACCCGGTCGGTGTGGGCGAGGGCCAGGGCCACGTCGTGGAGCGCCAGGATCAGGGTCTCGTGCCCGCGGGCCAGCTCGGTGAGGATCCGGCCGCCCTGCTGGCGGTCCAGCGCCGAGACCGGCTCGTCCGCCACCAGGATCGGCCGTCCGTTGTAGAGGGCGCGGGCCACCGAGACGCGCTGCTGCTGGCCGCCGGAGAGCTCCCCGGCCCGGTCCCAGAGCCGGTCCGCGAGCCCGACCCGGTCGAGGACCGCCGCCACGGCGGCGACGTCGGCCCGCGCCGGCCGGACCAGGGTCCGCAGGTTGTGCAGGGTCGAGCGCCGGTCGAGGCGGCCCATGTAGACGTTGTGGAACACCGAGAGCGGCCGCACCAGGGCGGCCGCCTGCGGCACCAGGGCCACCCGCCCGGGGGCCTGCCCGTGGATCAGGCCGATCAGGGTCGACTTGCCGGCCCCCGAGCGCCCCATGAGCGCGACCCGCTCGCCCGCCCGCACGGTCAGGTCGAGGCCCGACAGAACCGGGCGCCCGTCATAGGCCGCGGAGGCGTTCGCCAGGACGATGGCCGCGCCGGACCCCGCGCCCGACTCGTCGCCGGCTGCCGCGCCGCGCGACACGCGCGTCAGTCCAGGAGGCCGGTGGAGCGTCCGACCTCGACGAGGGGCTCGTAGGCCGCGTTGGTCACGGGGATGAACTTCGAGCGCCCGAACGGCTCCAGGATCGCCGGGTCGGCGATGCCGGTCAGCGCGGCCCGCAGCCTGTCGGTGAAGCCGGCGCCGTAGGTCTGCTCCACGTCGCCCCGCACGGTCCACTGGTAATCGGGGAAGGTCGGGCTCTCCCAGATCACCGAGACGGCCTTCGGGTCGACCTTGCCGGCCTTCGAGTCGAGGTCCCAGACCGAGTAGTCGACGGCGCCGACCGCGAAGGCGCCGGACTGGACCAGCTGGATCGTCCGGGTGTGGTCGCCCGAGAAGCCGACCCGGGCGAAGACCTGCTCCGGGGTCTTCCCCGGGAAGGCCTGCCGGACGAAGTACTCGGGCATCAGCCGCCCGGAGGTCGAGGCGCGGGCGCCGAACGTGAAGGTCCTGCCCGCGACGGCCTTCGGGAAATCCTTCTCCGGCTTCAGCCCGGTGGCGGCGTTGGCGATGACGTAGGTCTTGAACGCCGCGTCCTCGGCGCCCTGCGCGATCGCCTGGGAGCCCGGCACGGCCTTGCGCGCCTGGACGCCGGTGAAGCCGCCGAACCACGCGAGCTGCACCTGCCCGTTGGTGAAGGCGGTGACCGCCGCCGGGTAGCTCTTCACCGGGATGTAGCGCACCGGCACGCCGAGCTCGGCCTCCAGATAGGCGGCGACCTTGCCGAAGCGCTCGACCAGCCGGCTCTCGTCCTGGTCGGGGATGCCGGTGAAGACGAGGGGCGGGAGCGCCTTCGCGGCCGGCTTCTCCTGCGCCCGCGCCGGCCCGGCGGCGGCCAGGGCCGCCAGGACGCCCAGGGCGAGCCGCCCCAGCCAGCCCGGTCCCGGCTTCGATCCCGACCTCGATCCCGGCTTTGAGCCCGGCTTGGAGCCCGGCTTCGATCCCAGCGTCGATCCCTGCATCGCGTCCTCGTGGCACCACGCCCACGCACGGTGGGCTCGCAACACGTCGGGCGTAGCAGAAGACGCCGCGCGCGCCAGCCTCGATCCTCGCGATCCCGGCGCCCTGCGGCGCCGGGAGACCGCCGAGACGCCGCCGGGATCCACCCGGAAATCCGTCTCAGGCGCCGGGCGCCACCGCGATCGCCGACAGGGTGAGGTGCTCCGGCAGGGCGGCGTCCGGCACCGGCACGGCCCGGATCCCGGCCGGGAGCACGCCGCCGAGCAGGTCCAGGAAGTCTCCCGACGCGGCGATCTCGATCTCGGCCGCCTTGGCCTGGGTCTCGATCCGCGCCAGGGCGTTCATCGCCGGGCCCAGCACCGTGTACTCGGCCCGCACGCCGTCGTCGAAGACCCCGACCAGCAGGTCGCCCGCGTGCAGGGCGACCACGACCCGCAGGGGGAACAGATTCTCCCGGGCGCGGGCCGCGTTGAGCGCGGCGATCCGGTCGCGGATCGACAGGGCGCAGGCGAGCGCCGCGCGCGCCTGGACGTCGGGATGGCCGACGACGAACTGCACCAGCACCGCGTCGCCGATATACTTGTCGACGAGGCCGCCCTGCTCCGCCACCGCCGCCTGGGCCGCCGCCCGGACCCCCAGCAGGGCCGTCACCATGGCCTCGGGCGGGTGCTCGCGGGAGAGCCGCGAGAAGCCGCGGATGTCGAGGATCATCAGGCAGGCGTGGCGCCGGTGGATGCCGAGGCCGGAATCGCCGTCGTCGGCGGCGAGGTCGAGGGCGACCGTGTCGGGCACGAAGCGGGCGAGCTGGGTCCGCTCGTGCTCCATGCGCAGGGCCCGCACCACCGCGGCGCGCAGGCGGACCATGCCGTCGACCACCAGGAGGCCCGCCGCCATGAAGGTGGCGAGCCCGGTGAGCTGCGCGGTCGGGAAGGTGTCGGCGTTCGGGAACAGGTCCGGATGGATCAGGCCGACCAGGAAGGCCGCGCTCCAGCAGACGGTGACGAGCCCGCAGAATAGCAGGGTCTGCGCCACCCGCATGCTCAGGCCGGTCTGGAGCAGGAGCAGGAAGGCGGGCAGGCGGCTCACCGCGTCGGCGCCGAGCCCCGCCCCGCCGCCGGCCAGCATGTGCTCGATGATCACGTAGACGGCGAGCCCGGCATTGAGGCCGGTGCCGGCCCAGCTGTAGACGGTGGCCGCGGGGCCGCCGCCGCGCTCCCGCAGCCCGAACCAGATCGTGCCGAGGCCGTACAGGCCGAGGATGAACCAGTGGCTCAGGGCGTGCAGAGAGCCGTCATAGGCCTGGGCCGCCATCAGCAGCACCAGCACGATCACCACCCGGAGGCCGAGCAGGCGCAGGCCGCCGCCGGCCTGCATGGTCCGCAGCACCGCCTCGTCGTCCGATCCGGGATCCGCCCGGCCCTCGGCAGGAGCCCGCGCGGGCCGCAGCGCGGAGAGCGTCGGGTTGCCGGCGCTGCCCGAGGCCATCAACCGCCCCGGCCGAGGCGCCGGGCCGCCGCGAAGCGGTTGAGGAAGCGCGGCTCCTTCTCGGGGGCGATCCGGATCGCGAGGTGCAGGGTGCCGTCGGCCTCCGACCGGCGGTCGAGGATCTCGGCGTTCTCGTAGAGCCAGTTCAGCGCCGCCCCGTCCTCCGGCGGCAGCGCCACCGCGAAGCTCGCGCGGTTGCGCCCGATCCGCGCCTCGATCCGGGCCGACAGCGCGGCGAGCCCCTCCCCGGTCACCGCCGAGACCAGGACCGGCGCGGCGCTGTCGCGGTCGTTGCGGGCCCTGGCCTGGCCGCTGAGGTTCAGGAGCCGCGCGCGCTCGTCGTCGTCGAGCAGGTCGGCCTTGTTCCAGACCTCGATGATCCGGTCGGTGCTGGTCTCGATGCCGAGCTCGCGCAGGACCTCGCCGACATCCTCGGCCTGGGCCTCGGAATCGACGTGGGCGACGTCCCGCACGTGGAGCAGCACGTCGGCCTCGATGGCGTCCTCGAGCGTCGCCCGGAAGGCCGCGATCAGGGGCGTCGGCAGGTCGGAGATGAAGCCCACCGTGTCCGACAGGATCACGGTCTCGCCGTGGGGCAGCTTGGTCGCCCGCGCGGTGGGGTCGAGGGTCGCAAACAGCATGTCCTTGGCGGTGACCTCGGCCCGGGTCAGGGCGTTGAACAGGCTCGACTTCCCGGCGTTCGTGTAGCCGACGAGCGCGACGATCGGGTACGGCACCCGAGCCCGGCTCTGCCGGTGCAGGCCGCGGGTGCGCACCACCGCGTCGAGGTCGCGCTCGATCCGGGTCATGCGCTCCTGGATCATGCGCCGGTCGGCCTCGATCTGGGTCTCGCCGGGGCCGCCCAGGAAGCCGAAGCCGCCGCGCTGGCGCTCCAGGTGGGTCCAGGAGCGGACGAGGCGGGACTTCTGGTAGGCGAGGTGGGCGTGCTCGACCTGCAGCGTGCCCTCGCGCGTGGAGGCGCGGCGCCCGAAGATCTCCAGGATCAGGCCGGTGCGGTCGATGACCTTGGCGCCCCAGGCCTTCTCGAGGTTGCGCTGCTGCACCGGCGACAGGGCGCAGTCCATCACGACGAGGCCGATCTCGCGGGCGCGGATCAGGCCGGCGATCTCCTCGACCCGACCCTTGCCGAGATAGGTGGAGGGCCGGATCCGCGGCAGGCTGACGGCGAGGCTCTCGACCACGTCGAGCTCGATCGCGGCGGCGAGCCCGGTCGCCTCGTCGAGGCGGGCCTCCACGGAGCGCGACGGCGCGGCCGGTCCGGGGCCGGCCCCCGCCGCGCCGCGCGCGAGGTAGGGGCCGATCACCAGGGTGTGGGTCGCCGCGGCGATCTCGCCCTCGGGGGCGGCCTGCGCCTGGAGGCGGGCTTCGCCGGACGTCAGCGTTTCGGTCATACGGCCTTCGGCGCCGCCGCCCCGGGCGACGGCTTCGTTGGAGAGGTCGGAGTGTCAGAATGGGGATGCGGGCGGGCCGGGCCAAGATGCCGGCCGCGAACGGGCACAGATATCCGTCGGCGGGCGGGGTCTCCGCCCTCCCCCCGCCGCGGCCGCGCCGGTCGCGCGGCGTCGCCCGCGCGGCGCATTGGGCCTCCGACCCGCCCGATCCCCGGCTTCCGGCCCGCTAGGCGCCGGGGCCGCCGGCCCTCACGCCTTCTCGGCGGTCTCGTCCGGCTCGAACAGCTGCACCGGGTGGCCCGGCATGATCGTGGAGATCGCGTGCTTGTAGACCAGCTGCGAGTGCCCGTCCCGGCGCAGCAGCACGCAGAAATTGTCGAACCACGTCACCACGCCCTGCAGCTTGACGCCGTTGACGAGGAAGATGGTCAGCGGAATCTTGTTCTTGCGGACATGGTTGAGAAAGGTGTCCTGAAGGTTCTGTGCGCGTTCGCCCGCCATCTTCTTGGCCTTCTTGTTGTCCCGGCTCGCTCGGTCCGGGAGGAGTATGCCGCGGGCCGGATCGTCCGATCATCCGGTCCAGGGCCGTGTATACCAACACCATGACGACGTGAAAGCGTGGGTGCAAGCAACCCCCGTTCCAGCCGATCCGTGACGGATCGGCCCCGCCCTCAACGCGCGCCCCGGCGCCGCGGCCTCACGGGCCGATGCCGAGGGACTTCAACTTGCGGTGCAAGGCCGAGCGCTCCATGCCGATGAACTCGGCGGTGCGCGAGATGTTGCCCGAGAACCGCGCGATCTGCGCCACGAGGTACTCGCGCTCGAAGATCTCGCGGGCCTCCCGGAGCGCGAGGCTCATCAGCTTCTCGCCGCCCGCGCCGCCCGGCGTCGTCGGCACCAGGGCGCCGATCTCGGAGGGCAGCATCTCCGAGGTGACCTCCTGCTCCGGGTCGGCCTGGGTCAGGATCATCAGCCGCTCGACGTTGTTCTTGAGCTGGCGCACGTTTCCCGGCCAGTTGTGCGACTGCAGCACCGCCATGGCGTCCTCGGCGATCCGGCGCTTGGGCAGGCCGGTCTGGGACGAGATGTTGTCCATGAAGAACTGGATTAGCTCGGGCACGTCCTCCCGGCGCTCCGACAGGGCCGGCACCCGGATCGGCACCACCGACAGGCGGTGGAACAGGTCCTCGCGGAAGCGGCCGGCGGCGATTTCCTCCTGAAGGTCCCGGGAGGACGAGGAGATGATGCGGACATCGACGTGGACCCGCGTCGTGCCGCCGACCCGCTGGAAGTTCTGGTCGACGAGGACGCGCAGGATCCGGTTCTGGGTCTCCCGCGGCATGTCGGCGACCTCGTCGAGGTAGAGGGTGCCGCCGTGGGCCTCCTCCAGGGCGCCGACCCGCCGGCCGCTCTCGCCCTCGACCCCGAACAGCTCGGCCTCCATGGTCTCGGGCAGGATCGCCGCCGCGTTGAGGAGCACGAACGGGCCGTTCGAGCGGGCCGAGGCCTTGTGCAGGCTGCGCGCCGCGAGCTCCTTGCCGGCGCCCAGCGCCCCGGTGATCATCACCCGGGCGTTCGTCGGCGCCACCCGGTCGAGGGTCTGGCGCAGCTGGTTGATGGCGAGCGACGTGCCGACGATGCGGTTGGTGGCGCCGGAGCGCGCCGTCAGGTCGCGGACCTCGCGCCGGAGCCGGGAGGCCTCCAGCGCCCGCTCGGCCACCAGGATCAGCCGGTCGGCCTTGAACGGCTTCTCGATGAAGTCGTAGGCGCCCGCCTTGATGGCCGAGACCGCGGTCTCGATGTTGCCGTGGCCCGAGATCATCACCACCGGCAGGTCGGGGTTCGCGGCCTTGATCAGGTCGAGCACCTGCAGGCCGTCGAGCCGGGAGCCCTGCAGCCAGATGTCGAGGAAGACGAGGTGCGGCCGGCGCGCCTCGATGGCGGCGAGCGCCTCGTCCGAGCCGCCGGCCGTGCGGCAGCGGTGGCCCTCGTCGTCCAGGATCCCGGCGACGAGGTCGCGGATGTCGGCCTCGTCGTCGACGATCAGGATATCGGCGCTCATACGTGCATCTCCGCGATCCGGGGGGCCGTCGGCGCGGCGCCCTTCTCCTCTGTCGTGACGGGACTGGTCTCAGGGGCCGCCGCCGCCGGCTCGGGCCCGTGCTCGCGCGGGACCCGCATCCGGACCTGGCCGCCGCGGCCGGCGGGATTGTCGTTCAGCTCGATCCCGCCGCCGTGCTCCTCGAGCACCTTGCTGACGATAGCAAGCCCCAGCCCGGTTCCACCCTCGCGGGTGGTCATGTAGGGCTCGAGCAGGCGCTGGCGCCCCTCGGCCGGGAATCCCTTGCCGTTGTCGGTGACGGCGATCACCGCGAACCCGTCCTCGACGGCGAGGTTCAGGCTGATCTTGCCCTTGCCGAGCTCGGCCTCCGGCACCTCGGCCACCGCCTCGACGGCGTTCTTGAGGATGTTGGTGATCACCTGGCTGAGCAGCCGGATGTCGAAGGCCGCCACGATCTTCTCCGCACTGCCCGCGCCGCCCTGGGCCGAGAACGCGAAGTCGATGTCCGGGTGCGCGACCCGCATCATGAACAGGTTCTGCTTGGCGATCTCGGTGAGGTCGTTCGGCGCGATGGCGGGCTTCGGCATCCGCGCGAAGGCCGAGAACTCGTCGACCATGCGCTTGATCTCGTCCACCTGGCGCACGATCGTGGCGGTGCACTGGTCGAACACCTCCTTGTCGGCGGTGATGACCTTCCCGTACTTGCGCCGGATCCGCTCGGCGGAGAGCTGGATCGGGGTCAGCGGGTTCTTGATCTCGTGGGCGATGCGGCGCGCCACGTCGCCCCAGGCGGAGCTGCGCTGCGCCTGGACGAGGTCGGTGATGTCGTCGAGCGTCACCACCGAGCCGCGGGACGCCCCCTGCGCCTGCTCGCTCGTGACCCGCACCGTGATGGTGCGCTCGCCCCGGGACCGGGTGAGCTGGACCTGCTGCTGCTGCAGGCTGCGCGGGCGCGCCTCGCTCTCGGCCAGCACCGGCGCGAGCTCCGGCACCGCGCGGGCCAGCGGCTCGCCGACCAGGGCGTCGCTCGCGAGGTCGAGCATCCGCTCGGCGGCGGGGTTGGCGATGGTGACGAAGCCCGCCGCGTCGAGGCCGATCACCCCGGGCGAGACCCCCGACAGCACGGCCTCGGTGAAGCGGCGGCGGGTGTCGATCAGGTCGCTCGCGGCGATCAGGCCGGCGTGCTGGCGGCGCAGCTCCTGGGTCATCTTGTTGAAGCTCTCGCCCAGGTGGGCGAGGTCGCCGCTGGTCTTCTTGGTCGGCACCTGGGCGTAGAAATTGCCCGACGCCACCTGGTCGGCGGCGTTGATCAGCCGCCGGATCGGCGCCACGAACCGGTTGGCGAAGTTCATGCCGAACCAGACGGCCGAGAGCAGCGCGATCAGCGCGATCAGCAGGAACACCGACGCGAAGGTGATCTGGATCGAGCGGCGCAGCGAATCGTAGGTGAGGTACTCGGCCGCCGCCGCCCGGGACACGCCCGGGAACTCGATGGCGAGCTGGCTCACCTCCCGCTGCACCATCAGCACGGCGTCGTCGTAGGCCGGCATGCGCAGCAGCGCGGCGAAGACCCGGCCCTCGGTGGGCAGGAGGCAGATCGGATCGGCGGAGTTCGCCGCGTCCTCGAAGGCCGCCGCCGAGGGCAGGCGGTTCGTCTTCAGGACGTCGATCTTGGCCCGGGCCACCACCTCGGTGGGGCCGCGCATGATCTGCGCCACCGGCAGGCCGAGATTAGTCGCCCGGGTGGTCAGGAAGGTCTGGAACCAGTCCCGGTTCACGTCGAAGTTCGGCCGGGCCCGGGTGAGGTCGTCGGCGAGGATGCGGATCTCGCGGGCGAGGCTCTGGCACTGGTTCTCCTGGTAGGCGTCGGCCACCTCCACGGATTTCAGCACCACGTCCCGGACCCGGTCGGTGAAGCCGAGCGACAGGCCCCGGTCGATCGTCACCGAGGCGACCACGGCGAGCAGGATCGTCGGCAGGATCGCGATCAGCGAGAACAGGCCGACGATGCGGGTGTGCAGGCGCGCCACCGCGGCGTTGGCCTTGCGGGCGTGCAGGAAGACCCGCGCCTCCCAGGCGATGATGACCGCGAGGCCGAGCACCAGGGCGGCGTTGATGGCCAGCAGCGTCACGCCGTAGGCCGGCGTCGGCGTCACCCGGATCACCCCGGCCAGGATCAGGAAGGTCGCGAGCGCCGAGACCAGGGCGGTGATCACCATGGCGGCGCCGATCCAGCCGGGACCGCGCGGGCCCGGCCGCAGCGATTCCGCCAGAGGCGTGCCGGACGGCTGGGACGCCTCGGGGCCCGCGGGCGTGCCCGCGTCCCGCTGATCCGCGGCCGGCTGGACAGCGTCCTGCTGGCCCGCGTCCTGCTGGACCGCGTCCTGGCCCGCCCCGTCGGCACCCCTCTCGGGGACCGACGCGGGGCCTTCCTCTGTCCGTGAGCGTCTCAGGAACGGCATGACTGGTGCAGGGCCACAACAGTGTGGCGGAATTAATACGAATCCGGGCGTCCGGGCGGCGGATCGGCGGCGCGATCCGCCGCACGCGGGCGGCCTTGACCGCGCCCCGCCCCGCCCGTACCCCCGGTCGCGGAGGCGAACGGGGTCTGGTGGCCCTCCTGGTCTTCAAAACCAGTGGTACGCCAACAGCGTACGGTGGGTTCGATTCCCATCCGCTTCCGCCACGCTTCAGACAATCGAAACCGATGAACCAGTGTTCGCCGATATTCAGGCGACACGTACGATTAAATTCGCGATACTGCTTCATCGGAACTGTGGGGGTGCCGGCTCGTTTCCCGCGATTGATCCCGCACGGGTGCCCGCGTGAAGAACCGATCCGCCGCCACCGTCCCGTTCCCGCCGGCCGCGGCCGGCCGCGCGCGCTGAGGCCGGCCATGCTGGACAGACTCGTCACGCTCCTCCCGCCCGGCGCCCGCGAGGCGCTGCGAACCCTCGCGGCGCGCCGGCCCGTGCGCCTTCCCGTGGGACTTCCCCCGCGTCGGCCGGGCGCCGAGGCCACGATCCTGCCGGGGCTCGACGCGCGGCCCGCCCCGATGGCGCCGCTGCACCCGCCCGCCGCCATCAACGACAATCCCCTCCAGGCCCTCCACGACGCCGTCGAGCGGGACCTGCGCGCCAGCGGCCACCTGCGCTGAGCGCGGGCCGCGCGGCCGACCGTCAGCGCTTGGCCGGTGCGGGGCCTTCGGGAATCGTCCCGGGCGCGATCCAGTGGCAGGCCGTGGTGCCGCGCACGGCGGCGCAGTCGTAGCTCGCGCCGCCCAGCGTCACCTTGTCGACGATGCCGGCGAGGTCCGTGCGCGCCAGCGCCGCGCAGCCGAGATGGTCCGCCTTGGGGTCGGCCAAGTGCGCCGCGGCCGCCGCCGCACCGTCGCGCATCAGCATGCGGTAATTGGCCAGCGACGGGCAGCCGATCACCGGCGGCCCGGCCCGCCGGTCCGGGACGCTCCTGTCGGGGCGGGGCGCGCGGGGCGCCTGCTGGGCCTGGACCGGCGCCGCGCCGAGGCCGAGGGCCAGCGCGACGAGGACGGCGTCGGGGAGGAGGCGGCGTGTCATGGGCCGCTCGTAGCACGGCGCGTCCGGTGTTGCGCATCCACCGCGCCGCTACGCTCAGCCCCCCGGCCGGCCCCCTCGCCCGGCCGCCGCAGACCTGCGGCGGATTGGGGGCTCGCCTGCGGATGTTCAGGCTTGACCGCGGGCCCGCCATTTGCGAGCGCCGCGCAGGAACGGAGGACGGGCCATGACGACGGAAATCGACAGCGACCAGAGACTGCACTTGGTCTTCGGCGGTGAATTGCAGGATCTCGACGGGGTCCGGTTCCGGGACATCAAGAACCTCGACATCGTCGGCATCTTCCCGGACTACGCCACCGCCCAGGCCGCGTGGCGGGCCAAGGCCCAGGCCACCGTCGACAGCGCGCAGACGCGCTACTTCGTGGTGCACCTGCACCGGCTGCTGGAGCCGCCGGCCCCCTGAGGGGACCGGGCGCGCGGGGATCCGAACCCGGGTCCGGGGCCGGGTCCGCCGCGCGCGTCCGCGGTGAGAGCGGGGTAAGAGCGCGGTGAGGGCGCGGCCGTGAAGGCATTGTGACACTTCCGGCCCGCTGCTAAGAGCCTCGCCCGTCATCGGATCGTTCCGGCTCCTCGGGAGACCGGTCTGAACAAGAGCGGCGGGAGGTCCGGCCGCGAGCGAGCGGCCGCCCATGAAATCCTCGATCAAGATCATCGCCGGGAATGCCAGCCGGCCCCTGGCCGAGGCGATCGCGGCCTATCTCGAATTGCCGCTCGCCAAGTGCATGGTCCGGCGCTTCGCCGACATGGAGATCTTCGTCGAGCTCCAGGAGAACGTGCGCGGCGAGGACGTGTTCATCGTCCAGTCGACCTCGTTCCCGGCGAACGACCACCTGATGGAGCTGCTGATCATGATCGACGCCGCGCGCCGGTCCTCGGCCCGGCGCATCACGGCGGTGATCCCGTATTTCGGCTACGCGCGGCAGGACCGGCGCACCTCCGGCCGCACCCCGATCTCGGCCAAGCTGGTGGCGAACCTGATCACGGAGGCGGGCGCCGACCGCGTCCTGACCCTCGACCTCCACGCCGGCCAGATCCAGGGCTTCTTCGACATCCCCACCGACAACCTGTTCGCCGCCCCCGTGATGGTGCGCGACATCAAGGAGCGGCTGCCGAGCGCCGACCGGATGGTGGTCTCGCCGGACGTCGGCGGCGTGGTCCGGGCGCGCGCCATCGCCAAGCGGATCGACTGCCCGCTGGCCATCGTCGACAAGCGCCGCGAGCGCCCCGGCGAGTCCGAGGTGATGAACATCATCGGCGAGGTCGAGGGCCGCTCCTGCATCCTCGTGGACGACATCGTCGATTCGGGCGGCACCCTGGTCAACGCCGCCGAGGCCCTGCTCAACGCCGGTGCCAAGGACGTCTCGGCCTACATCACGCACGGCGTGCTGTCGGGCGGCGCGGTCTCGCGCATCGCCGCCTCGCGGATGAAGGAGCTGGTGATCACCGACTCGATCCAGCCGACGCAGGCCGTCAAGCTCGCCCGCAACATCCGGGTGGCGACGATCGCGCCGCTGCTCGGCGAGGCGATCGGCCGGACCGCGACCGAATCCAGCGTCTCCAGCCTGTTCGACTGACGGCGCCGTCCGGCCGATTCTGGCCGGTCCTGAGGCGCCCCGCCCCTACCGGCCCGGCACCCAGCCGCCCCGGTTGCCGGTCTCGGTGCCCGGCGCGGTGAGCACCAGGACCGTGCGGCCCGGCAGCGGCACGGCGGTCCCGGCCGCGATCGCCGGCGCGCCGGGGGCGCGGGCGCCCGCGGGCTCGCCCGTGTCGAAGGCCGGCGTCCACGGGCCGCCGATCACCGGGGCGAGGCGGAAGCTGACGGCCTCCGCCCCGGCATTGAACAGCATCAGCAGGCGCTCGCCCGGGTCGCCGTCGTTGCCGATCTGCATGCCGAACACCTGGAGCCCGTCGTCGGACCAGTGCCGGACCTCCATCTCGATGCCCTCGGGGGAGAGCCAGTGCACGTCGCGCAGGGGCTCGTCGGGGTCGATCAGCGCGCCCGTGAAGAAGCGCCGCCGCCGCAGGGCCGGTTGGGCCCGGCGCAGGGCCAGCAGGTTGGCCACGAAGTCCGTGAGGGCCGGATCCGGATCGACGCTCCAGTCCATCCAGCTCGTCGGGTTGTCCTGGGCGTAGGCGTTGTTGTTGCCGCCCTGGCTGCGGGAGCGCTCGTCGCCCATGAGCAGCATCGGGACGCCCTGGGCCAGCATCACCGTCGCCAGCATGTTGCGCTTCTGGCGGGCGCGGAGCGCCAGGATCGCCGCGTCGTCGGTGTCGCCCTCGACGCCGTAGTTGCGGCTGACGTTGTGGTTATGGCCGTCGCGGTTGTCCTCGCCGTTGGCCTCGTTGTGCTTCTCCTCGTACGACACCGTGTCGGCGAGCGTGTAGCCGTCGTGGCTGGCGATGAAGTTGACGCTGGCCAGCGGCGAGCGCCCGGACGGGGCGAACACCTCGCGCGAGCCGGTCAGCCCCTGCGTGACCTTGGCGAGCGTGGCGGAATCGCCCTTCCAGAAGCCCCGGGCGGCGTCGCGGAACTTGTCGTTCCACTCGCTCCAGCCGCGCGGGTAGCCGCCGAGCTGGTAGCCGCCCTCCCCGACATCCCACGGCTCGGCCACCATCTTGACCCGCGCCAGCACTGGGTCCTGCGCCACGGCCTGGAAGAACGCCGCCTGCGGGGTGAAGGCGAAGGGCGCGCGCCCGAGGCTCGAGGCGAGGTCGAAGCGGAAGCCCGCGATGCCGTAGGCGGTGACCCAGTGGCGCAGCGAATCGAGCACGAGCTGCATCACCCGCGGGTGGCTCGCGTCGAAGGTGTTGCCGCAGCCGGTGCAGTCGCGGTTGCGGCGCGGGTCGGCGGGGTCGAGCTTGTAGTAGCTGGCGTTGTCGATGCCGCGGAACGACAGGGTCGGGCCGGTATGGTCGCCCTCGGCGGTGTGGTTGTAGACCACGTCGAGCCAAGTCTCGATCCCGGCGGCGTTCAGCTCCCGGATCGCCGCCTTCAGGCCGCCGAGGCCGCCCTCCCCCAGGTAGCGCGGCTCCGGGGCGAAGTAGCCCAGGGGCTGATAGCCCCAGAAATTGACGAGCCCCTTCTCCACCAGGAAGCGGTCGTCCGCGAAGGCCTGGATCGGCAGCAGCTCCAGGGCGGTGACGCCGAGCTTGACGAGGTGCTCGATGATCGCCGGGTGGGCGAGCGCCCCGTAGGTGCCGCGCTCCGCCTCGGGAATGTCGGGATGGGTGCGGGTCAGCGCCTTGACGTGCGCCTCGTACACCACCGTCTCGGCGAGCGGCCGGCGGACCGGGTTGAGGGCGAGGTCGGGCACCTCCGGCGCGGTGACCACGCAGCGCGGCATGTAGACCGCGCTGTCGCGCCGGTCGATCCGGTCCTCGCGCCCGCCGCCCCGGCGGTGGCCGTAGAGCGCGTCGTGCCAGCGGATCCGGCCGCGGATCTCCCGCGCGTAGGGGTCGAGGACGAGCTTCGAGGCGTTGAACCGGTGGCCCGCCGCCGGGTCCCAGGGGCCGTGCACCCGGTAGCCGTAGAGCTGGCCCGGCAGCACGCCGCGCAGGTAGCCGTGCCAGACGTCGTCGGTCCGGCAGGGCAGCCGCACCGTGCGGGTCTCGTGCCGCTCCCCCGGCTCGAACAGGCAGATGTCGACCGCGGTGGCGTGCTCGGAGAACAGGGCGAAGTTGACGCCGCGCCCGTCGAAATGGGCGCCGAGCGGTGCCGGCACCCCGTCGTCGACGGCGATCATGCGGGGCGTCCGGTCACACGGATGGCGGCGGGCGGGAGCAGCGGGAGGCGCCGGCTATTCGGCGGCCGCGGCGGCGGTGGGCGGCTCGCGCTCGACCGTGCGGAAGTTCTCGAGCTCCGCCAGGAAGTTGCGCGCCCACCAGTCGACGTCCTCGCGGGTCATGCGCTCGACCATCGGCTTCCAGCGCGCCAGCCGCTCGGCCTTCGGCATGTAGAGGGCCGCGCGGATCGCCTCGGCGACCTCGAACCGGTCGTAGGGGTTGATCAGCAGCGCCTCGGGCAGCTGCCGGGCGGCGCCGGCGAATTTCGACAGGACCAGCACCCCCGGATCGTCCTCGCTCTGGGCGACGACGTACTCCTTGGCGACGAGGTTCATGCCGTCGCGCATCGGCGTGACGAGCCCGACCCGGGCGGCCCGGTAGAGGCCGGCCAGCACGGGCCGCGGATAGGCCTTGGTGATGTACTGGATCGGCGTCCAGGCCGGGTCGCCGAGCGAGCCGTTGATCTCGCCGACCTTCTCGTTCACCTCGCGGGCGAGCTGCTCGTATTCCGGCACCTCGCTGCGGGATTTCGGCGTGATCTGGATGTAGGTGACGTTGCCGCGCTGGTCGGGATTCGAGGCGAAGAAGCTCTCCACCGCCTCCATCCGCTCGGGCACGCCCTTGGAATAGTCGAGCCGGTCGACGCCGATCAGCAGCTTGCGGGTGCGCAGGCCCGCGATGGTCTCGCGCACGACCTTGTTGGAATTGGCCTTCTCGGCGGCCTCCTTGAAGCCCGCGACGTCGATGCCGATCGGGAAGGCGCGGATCCGGGTCCGGCGGCCGTCGACCATCAGCGAGCCGCCGCCGAGCGGGATCGCCCGCTGGGTATCGACGAGGTTGCGCTGCAGGTTCTGGACGTCCGCCTCGGTCTGCAGGCCGATCAGGTCGTAGTCGACGATGGCGCGCAGGAGCTCGCCGCTCGCCGGCAGCGAGTTGAACACGTCGGCGGCGGGCCAGGGGATGTGGTGGAAGTAGCCGATCGGGTTGTCGAGCCCGAGTCCGCGCAGCTCGGCGGCGAGCGGCAGCAGGTGGTAATCGTGGACCCAGATGATGTCGTCGGGCTCGACCAGCTTGGCCAGCGCCCGCGCGAAGGTCCGGTTCACGCGGCTGTAGCCGGCATAGTCCGAGCGCGAGAAGGCGCCGAGCCCGAGCCGGTAATGCATGATCGGCCACAGGGCGCGATTCGCGAAGCCGGCGTAGTATTCCAGGTGATCCTGCGACGAGAGGTCGACGACGGCGTACTGGACCCGGCCCCGGTCGATCAGCGTCGGCTCCTCGGACGGCTCGTCCGTGATGGTGCCGCTCCAGCCGAACCACAGACCTTCGTAGGCCGTGAAGGCCTCCTTGACCGCGACGGCGAGGCCGCCCGCCGCCACCGCCTTGCCGCCCTCCTCCGGGACGGCGACGCGGTTCGATACGATCACAAGGCGTGCCACGCGGGTCGGCTCCGGATCAGGGGCGCGGGTCGGGTCGAGGATCTCGCCGCGCCTGCATCGGGACGTCACTATTATGTCAGAACGCGCGGAGGCCCTGCGCGATCCTTTGTCGGTCGTCCCGCAACCCAAGCGTGAAGCCGGGCGCGGGTCAAGTCGAGGCCCTGCCGTTCCGGGACAGGGCGGCCGCTCCGTCCCGGTCGGGCGCCCCGGTCGGGCGCCCCGGTCGGGCGCCCCGGTCGGGCGCCCCGGTCGGGCGCCCCGGTCGGGCGCCCCGGTCGGGCGCCCCGGTCGGGCGCCCCGGTCGGGCGCCCCATGCGAGCGTTGTACAAGCGTGGCGGTTCTGGCAGATCTTGCCTGAACGGCGCGTGAGCGGTGCCGCCCGTCGCGCTGGACCCCGCGCACGCATCGGAAGGGCGCACAGGGACCGGAACCCGCGACAGCCGAGTCGGTTACTCAGCCATCGCGGGGCCCGCGGTCGCCGCGAGCGGCCCCGTCCCCGCGCCGCGAGGAGTGTTTTCGAGATGGCCGGCAACGAGTTACCGCAAGGCACCCCCGCGGATCCGATCGCGGATCCGCACCGCGAGGGGCCGCACGCCGCGCCGCACGACGCGCCCCACACCGCCGCGGAGGAGCGCGCGCAGTGGCGGGCCCTCCAGGGCGACGTCGAGGGGCTCGCCGACGTGGCGGCCGAGCGCGGGCGCGGTCTGCTCGACGCGGCCCGGCTGCAGGCGCAGAGCTACGTCGAGCAGCGCAAGAGCGACGCCGCGCAATCGGTCCACGACCTGGCGCAGACGATCCGCAATTCCGGCCGCGATCTCGGCGACAAGCCGAACGTCCGCGCCTTCTTCGACAGCGCCGCGGACGGGCTGGAGCAACTCGGCTCCTCGATCGAGCGCCGCAGCCTCGGCGAGTTCTACAGCGAGGCCGAGTCCTTCGCCCGGCGCGCGCCGGTGGCGGTCGCTGTGGGGACCTTCGTGGCCGGCCTGATCGCCGCCCGCTTCATCAAGTCGTCCAGCCTGCCGCCGGAGGCGCCGGACGGCGACGCCCGCGACAGCTTCCGGGCCTGACGCCATGACCTACGGCTCCGACCCGCGCCAGGCGGGCCCCTCCACGGGTTCCTCCACGGGCCCAGCCACGGGCCCCTCCAGCATCCAGAGCCTGATCGGCGACGCCCTGCGGGAGACCAACGAGCTCGCCCGCAAGGAGATCGCGCTGTTCCGGGCCGAGATGGCCGGCAACGTCCGCCAGCTCATCGTCGGCCTCGCCTGCATGGTCGGCTCGGCGGTGTTCGCCGTGGTCGCCCTGCTGGTCCTGATCGGCGCCTTCGTGAAGTGGCTCGCCACCATCGTAGGCTCCGAGTGGCTCTCGGCCCTGATCGTCGGCGGCGTTCTGCTGCTCCTCGCCCTCGGGATGGCCCTGTGGGCGCGCAGCGTCCTCTCCCTCTCGACCCTGGCCCCGAAGCGCACGACGCGCCAGGTCCGCCAGGATGCCCAAGCCCTCTCGGAGCGCGTGTCCGGATGAGTACGATGAACGACCTCGAGAAGGAGATCGAGGAGAGCCGCGCCCGGCTCGACGACACGATCGACCGCATCCAGGGCCGGCTCTCGGTGCCGAATCTCGTGGACGAGATGCTGGGCAATGCCCGGCGGGTGCCGGCGCTGAACACGACCTACGATTCGGCCCTGGAGGCGGTGCGCCGCAATCCCGTGCCGGTGCTGCTGATCGCGGCGGGCGTCGGCCTGCTGTTCAACCGGATGGCCCGCGACGCCCAGCGCCGCCGCACCGAGGTCTCGGCCGAGCGCGTGCCCACCCTGAACACCGGCGCGGCCCGCGGCTACGACCCCGACCGCCCGACGGTCCGCCCGGCCCGCGATCCGCTGGACACGACCGAGATCTGAGGACCGGGTCCGGCCGGATCCGGCCGGGTCCGGGACGAGACACCGTGCCGCCCGGCCGGACGACCGGGCAGACCGGCGCCGAAGGCGGGCCGGCGAGACCGACATCTGAGGACAGCGCCATGACCGACAAGCCGGGTATCCCCTCCAGCACCCCCGAGCAGCTCGCCGCCGCGGCGGGGATGCCGCACGGCGCCGACGACAAGAGCCTGCGGCCGGATCCGGCCGGCCTCGGCGACCCGGGCGCGCCCGGCACCGCCGCGGGCGACTTCACCCTCCGGCCGGATCCGCGCGGCCTGCACGACCCGCTCCGGCCCGGCGCGGCGACGGGCTCGCACGACGCCGCCCGTGACACTGCCCAGGACGCAGCCCAGGACGCCGCTTCGGCCGCGAAGGACGGCATCCGGGCGGCGGGCGACCGGGCCACCGAGTTCGCCGGGCAGGCGCGCCGCACTGTCTCGGGCCTCGCCGACGACATCAACGACCGCCTCGGCGGGGCGGCCGATCAGGCGCGCGACCGCGCCACCGCGGCCTACGACGAGGCCCGGGAGCGGGCCGGCGCCCTCCATCGCCGCAACATGCGGGCGCTGGACGACCTGACCAACCAGGGGATCGAGGGGATCAACCGCGGGCGCACCGCCGTCGAGCGCTTCGTGGACGACAACCCGCTCCTCGTCGGCGTCGTCGGCGTGGCCGCG
Source organism: Methylobacterium sp. 275MFSha3.1 (assembly GCF_900108435.1). Lineage (NCBI taxonomy): Bacteria > Pseudomonadati > Pseudomonadota > Alphaproteobacteria > Hyphomicrobiales > Methylobacteriaceae > Methylobacterium > Methylobacterium sp. 275MFSha3.1. The sequence goes on from NZ_FNWP01000030.1 coordinate 41,799, forward strand.
GGCCTGCTCCTCGGCGCGCTGCTGCCGCGCACCCGCCAGGAGGACCGGAGCATCGGTCCCTGGGCCGACGAGGTCCGCGACCAGGGCCTGCGCTACGCCCGCGAGGTGACCAATATCGGCCGCGAGTTCGTCCAGACCGCCCTCGACCCGGACAACCTCAACGCCGCCGCCCGCAAGGTGGTCGATCCGGAGAGCCACACGCCGCCCGCTGGCGAGCGCACGCAGCACAATCTCTGATTCGGTGGCCGGGGCCCCTCCGTGGGGGCCTCGGCGCCGTCATCCCGGGCGAGGCGACGTGCCCCGGAGTTGCGCGACGTCGAGCAGCGTGGCGCCGCCTGGATTGCTCCGCTCGCAGCGACGCGGTGGCCGGATCCTCGCTCCGTCGACCCTTCTGACAGGACGGCGCGTCAGTCCCGGTACAGCCCCGCATGCGCCTCGCGGAGCAGATTCTTCTGGACCTTGCCCATCGTGTTGCGCGGCAGCTCGTCCACGAACAGGACGCGCTTGGGGCACTTGAACCGGGCGAGGCGCCCCTCCAGGGCGGCCTGCACGCCGGCCTCGTCCGGGCAGCCGGCGCCGCCCACCACCACGGCGGTGACGGCCTCGCCGAAATCCGGGTGCGCCAGGCCGATCACGGCGGATTCGACCACGCCCGGCAGGGCGTCGATCTCGGTCTCGACCTCCTTCGGGTAGACGTTGAAGCCCCCCGAGATGATCAGGTCCTTGCCGCGCCCGACGATGTGGACGTAGCCCCGGCCGTCGACCTTGCCGAGGTCGCCGGTGATGAAGAACCCGTCGGCCCGGAACTCGGCGGCGGTCTTCTCGGGCATGCGCCAGTAGCCCTGGAACACGTTCGGGCCCTTCACCTCGATCATGCCGACCGCGTCGGGCCCGAGGGCCGCGCCGGTCTCGGGATCGACCACCCGCAGGGACACGCCCGGCAGGGGGAAGCCCACCGTGCCGGCGACCCGGTCCCCCGCGTAGGGGTTCGAGGTGCTCATGTTGGTCTCGGTCATGCCGTAGCGCTCGAGGATGGCGTGACCCGTGCGGGCCTGCCATTCCCGGTGCGTCTCGGCGAGCAGCGGCGCCGAGCCCGACACGAACAGGCGCATGCCCCGGGCCGCCTCCGGCGTCAGGCCCGGCTCCTTGAGGAGCCGGGTGTAGAAGGTCGGGACGCCCATTAGGGCGGTCGCCCGCGGCATCAGGCTCAGGATCAGCTTCGGGTCGAGCCGGGGCAGGAACAGCATGGAGCCGCCGCTCGCCAGCACCGTGTTGGTCGCCACGAACAGGCCGTGGGTGTGGAACACCGGCAGGGCGTGGATCAGCACGTCGTCGGCGGTGAAGCGCCAGTACGCGACCAGCGTCCGGGCATTCGACGCGAGGTTGTCGTGGGTCAGCATGGCGCCCTTGGAGCGCCCGGTCGTGCCCGAGGTGTAGAGGATCGCCGCGAGATCCTCCGGACCGCGGGGCACGTCCGCGAAGGCGGCCCCCGCATCGGCGGCCCGGTCAGCGGCCTCCGCGGCGCTGCCGCCGCCCGCCGCGTCGAGGGTCCAGACCTGTCGGACGCCGGCGGCGGCCTCGGCGAGCGCGTCGCGCCGGCCCGGGTCGCAGACGAACACGGTCGGCTCGGCGTCGCCGAGGAAGTAGCCGATCTCCGCCGGGGTGTAGGCGGTGTTGAGCGGCAGGAACACGGCGCCGGCCCGGACCGCGCCGAGATACAGGAAGATCACCTCGGGGCTCTTCTCGACCTGCACGGCCACCCGGTCGCCGGGTGCGACGCCCGCCGCCCGCAGGGCCGCCGCGTAGGCGCCGGAGCGGGCGATCAGGTCCGCGTACGCGTAGCGGCGCCCGTCCGGCGTCTCGATCACGGTCTTGGCGGGATCGGCGGCGCCGTCCCGCACCAGGGAGAAGAGGTGGTTCGTCATCGTGAGGCTGGGCTATCACGGGCTATGGGTCGCGCGCACCCATAGCCGCCCGGAGGCCCCCTCGGCGAGCCCTTTCCGGCGGCGCGTCGTCCGCGCGGTCCGGTGAGTCGCGACGCCTACGCCTCGGCGAGCACCACGGCCCGGGGCGGCGGCAGCTTGGCGCGCAGCTCCCGAGTCACCGCCGGAGCCGCCACCACGGTGCCGAGATTGGCGTAGGTCTCGTGGTTCCGCTCGATGGCGGCGAGGTCGTAGAGGTAGTTGACCATCAGCCCGTGGGACTGGGCCAGCCCCTTCTTGGAGGTGTCGCCCAGGAAGTTGATCCGGTCGAGGCGCGCGCCGTTGCCGAGATGGAACCGGGCCACCGGATCGAGGGGGCGCCCGCGCTCGTTCTTGGCGCGCAGGAAATAGGCGGCCGCCGCCGGGATCAGCGCCCGGCGCACCGTCTCGGCCCGGGCCTTGTCGGCCGGCCAGGCCGGGTCGTCCAGCGCCCGCAGGGTCTCGACATCCTCGGGCAGCAGGCCCTGCGGGCTGTCGGCCCGGCGCTCCCGCGCCAGCCACGCGGCGAAGCCCGGCACCGGCGAGAGCGTCACGAAGGTCTTGAGCGTGGGGACCTCGCGGGTCAGGTCCTCGACCACCTGCTTGATCAGGAAGTTGCCGAAGGTGACGCCGGCGAGGCCCTTCTGGCAGTTCGAGATCGAGTAGAACACCGCCGTGGTGGCCGCCTGCGGCTGCAGCGGCTTGCGCTCCTGCGACAGGATCGGGGCGATCGCCGGGGCGATCTGGTCGGTGAGCGCGACCTCGACGAAGATCAGCGGCTCGTCGGCGAGCGCCGGGTGGAAGAACGCGAAGCAGCGCCGGTCCGGCGGCTCGATGCGGGCGCGCAGGTCGTCCCAGCCGGAGATGGCATGGACCGCCTCGTAGCGGATGATCTTCTCCAGGATGTGCGCCGGCGTCGTCCAGTCGATGTGGCGCAGCACGAGGAAGCCGCGGTTGAACCACGACGCGAACAGGTGCTCGAAGTCGCAGTCGAGGCTGTCGACGGCGTCCATCAGGGCGGGGTCGGCCTCGTCGCCGGCGCGCAGGGCCTGGCGCAGGTCGAACAGGTCCTCGCGCATCCGCACGAGGCTGAGCGTGCCGCCGCGGGCGAGGTTGAGGCGGCGAATCAGCTCCTGGCTGCGCGGCTCGGCGGCCTCGTGCAGGCTGCCCAAGCGGGCGCGGGAGGGGGCGGCGCGGTAGGCGGCGATGGCCTCGTCGACGGCGGCGTGGTCCGCGTCGAAGTCGAGGGCGATAGCCCGCAGGAAGGCGTGGCGCTCCGCCTGGCCGAAGCTCGCGTAGCGGTCGAGGATCAGGCGGGCCAGCGCCACCCCGGAGGCCTCGCCGCGCCGGGAGATCAGGTCCTCGCAGAGCTTGACGAGGTCGCCGGCACTCGCCCGGGACGCGATGTCGCCGCGCCCGATCCCGATCAGGTCGCGGCCGCGCTCGCTGATGGTCTGAAGCAGGTCGCCGAAGAAGGAGATCGCCGCCATGACCTTCGCACTGACCCCTGTCGACCCGGATTCGAGACGTGTCCGGTCCCGCGACGCCGGCTCGTCGGTCGGGCGCGGGCGGAACCGGATCCGGACGCCGGCGGGCGTCCCGATCCGCCCGCCATTCTACGGCGCCGCGGCCGCCGCGACCAGAGCTTGACCGGTCGCCGACGCGGGGCTCCCCACGGGGCTCCCCGTGTGCGGGCGCGGCACGACCATCGTGTGACGGGGGTGGTGCGGTGGATCCGGCCGGCCGTCAGAGCCGCTCGGCCACGGTGGCGAGGTCCGCCCGCTCGCGCCAGTCGCCGACGCCGTGCTGGCGGGCGAAGCGCAGCTCCGCGGCGCGGCGGGCGCGCTCGGGATCGCGGGCCCGCGCGATCGCGACCGAGCCGATTGTGAACGGCACCCCGAGGATCTCCTTGGCGAAGTCGACGCGGTAGTTCGGCATCCCGTACTCCCTGCTGCGGCGGCCCCGGCGCCGTTCGCACGGAACGAAACCGCCCTCTCGTTCGTAGTCCGGTCCGTAAACCTCGCGAGGCCCGGCGCCCGGCGCATCGGTCGCGGCGCCCGCTGGCATGGGGGCGGCGCCGGCTGCGTCTGTTGCATATGGTGCGCCGCCGGCTCCGGTGAAGGGGCCCGGGGCGTCCCGGCAGGGATGCATCGCCGCAGCTTGCCCGGCGGCGCGCTCCGCCCGTATCGCTCGCCGCTCCGATCGCCCTCCCGACACGGACCCGACCATGGCTCTCCCGCGGCGGCCCACCCGCCTGCCCCCGACCCGGCCGTGACCGCACCCCTCGACGCGAAGGCCCGGCTCGGCCTGACGCTGATCGCCGGCGGGGCCGTGGCCAACATCTACTACAACCAGCCGCTGCTCGGCCTGATCGTGGCCGAGTTCGGCGACCGCGCCGCCCTGTGGGTGCCGACCACGGCCCTGGTCGGCTACGGGCTCGGCATCGTCGGGCTCGTGCCGCTCGGCGACGCCCTGCCGCGCCGCGCCCTGATCGTAGGGCAGTGCCTCGGCCTCGCCCTGGCCCTGCTCGCCGTGGGCCTCGCGCCGAACCTCGCCTGCCTCGCGCTCGCCCATCTGGTGGTCGGCGTGCTGTCCTGCGCGGCCCAGCAGGCGGTCCCGTTCGCGGCCGAGCTCGCCCCGGACGCGAGCCGCGGGCGGATCGTCGGCCAGGTCATGACCGGGCTCCTCACCGGCATCCTGCTCGCCCGCACGGCGAGCGGCTTCCTGGGGGCGCATCTCGGCTGGCGGCCCGTCTTCCTCGTCGCGTCCGTGGTGGCGCTCGCCATGGCGGGCATCGCGCGGGCCACCCTCCCCCACACGGTGCAGACGCACCCGCTGCGCTACCGCGCCCTGATGCTGTCGATCCTCCACCTCGCCCGCACGCAGCCGGTGCTGCGCACGGCGAGCCTGTCGCAGGCGCTGCTGTTCGCCGGCTTCAACGCCTTCTGGGCGACCCTGGCCCTGCTGGTCGAGGCGCCGCCCTTCGGCCTCACCGCCGCCGGGGCCGGGCTGTTCGGCGTGATCGGCGTCTGCGGGGCCTTCGTGGCGCCGATCTCGGGCCGCTTCACTGACCGGCGGGGGGCGAAGCCCGTCGTCCTCGGCGGCAGCCTGCTGGTCGCGCTGTCCTTCGTGGTGCTCTGGGCGGGGGGCACGTGGTCGCTCGCCGCGGTGGCGCTCGGCGTGCTGCTCATCGACATCGGCATGAACGGCGCGCTCATCGCCAACCAGACCCGCGCCTACGCGCTGGTTCCGGGCGCGCGGGGCCGCATCAACACCGTGCTGTTCACGACCCTGTTCGTGTTCGGGGCGCTCGGCGCCTATGCCGGTTCGCAGGCCTTCCTGCTCGTGGGCTGGCCGGGCGTCTGCGCGGTCGGCCTCGCCTTCTCGGCGCTGGCCGTGCTCGTGGCGGCCCGCGACCCGCACCCACCGGGGGCCCGGGCTACCTGAGCACCCGCGACAGCCGGCACCAGCCCACCCTGTCGGGCGGAAGTCCGAAGCGCAGGCGCTCCGGGCGCCCGGCGAAGCGCCGCACCGCGATCCCGGACGCCGCGAGCCGCCGGTAGAGGTCCGGCCCGTCGGGGAAATCGGCGGTCCGGAACAGGCAGGTGCCGCCGACGGTCCGGCCTCCGGCCCGGGCGATCATCCGGTCGAGGCGGCCCGCATCCGCGGCCCGGGCGCGGGCGGCCTCAGCGCGCCAGCCCGCGTCCGACAGGGCCGCGCGCCCGATCGCCAGGGCCGGGCCCGACACCGCCCAGGGTCCGAGCGCCGCGGCGATCCGGGCCGCCGTGCCGGGCTCGGCGACCGCGAAGCCGAGGCGCAGGCCGGCGAGCCCGTAGGTCTTGCCGAAGGAGCGCAGCACCACGGTGCCGGGCCCCGAGTCCGGTGCGGAGACGTGCGGGCACAGGCTCTCCACCGGCTCGAGGTCGGCGAAGGCCTCGTCGGCGACCAGCAGGCCGCCGCGCCGGCCGAGCGCCGCGGCGAGCGCCCGGCGCTCGGCCAGGGGATGGGTCCGCCCGTCCGGGTTGTTGGGATCGACGATCACCGCCACCCGGGCCGCGCCGAGGGCGTCGACGCTCGAGACCTCCGCCACCGCGTGCCCGGCCCGCGCCCAGGCGGCGGCGTGCTCGGCGTAGGTCGGCCCGAGAACCGCGACCCGGGTCGGGGCCAGGAGCCGGGGCAGGGTCTCGATCAGGACCTGCGTGCCGGGCGCGGGCACGACGTGGTCGGCGTCCGGCGCGCCGTAGGCCGCGGCGGCGGCCTCCCGGAGCGCGCGGACCTCGGCGGCCTCGGGCAGGCGCGCCCAGGCGCTGGCCTCCAGCGCGGGCACGGGATAGGGGACCGGGTTGATCCCCGTCGAGAGGTCGAGCCAGGGCTCCGGCGCGTCGGGAAAGGCTTGTCGGAGCCCGCCGAGATCGCCGCCATGCGCGATCGGGGCGGCCTCACGCGCGGGAACGCTCCACACCGAATGGTCCATCTGCCCGGTACGTTCGCCGACACGCTCGCCGTCCTCGCCGTCGCCCTCGGGATCGAGGCGGCGGCCGGCTATCCCGACGCGCTCTACAGGGCGGCCGGTCACCCTGTCACCTGGATCGGCCGGCTGATCGCCGCCCTGGAGCGCGGCCTCAACCGCGGCTCGGCGCGCCGGCGGCGGGTCGCCGGCTGCGCCGCGCTGGCGCTGCTCCTCGCCGCGGTCGGCTCGGCCGCCCTCGCCGTCACGGCGCTGGCGGGGCTCGCCGGCCCCCTCCCCGCTCTGCTCCTCCTCGGCCTGCTCGGCGCGAGCCTGCCGGCGCAGCGCAGCCTGCACCAGCACGTCGCCGCCGTGGAGACGGCCCTGCGCGCGGGCGGCCTGGAGGCCGGGCGCCGGGCCGTGGCGATGATCGTGGGGCGCGACCCCGACCGCCTCGACGAGGCGGCTGTCTGCCGGGCCGCGATCGAGAGCCTAGCGGAGAACTTCTCCGACGGGATCGTGGCGCCGGCCTTCTGGATCGGCTGCCTCGGCCTGCCGGGGGGTGCCCTCTACAAGGCGGTCAACACCGCCGACAGCATGATCGGCCACCGCAGCCCGCGCTACGCCGCCTTCGGCTGGGCGGCGGCCCGGCTCGACGACGGCGTGAACCTGCCGGCCTCCCGGCTCGCGGGCCTGCTGATCGCCGGGGCGGCGGCCCTGCGCGGCGCCGACGCGCGCGGGGCGCTCCGGGCCATGGCCCGGGACGCGCGCCGGCACCGCTCGCCCAATGCCGGCTGGCCCGAATCCGCCATGGCGGGGGCGCTCGGCCTGCGGCTCGCGGGGCCGCGGGTCTACGACGGCACCCTCGTCCCGGACGCCCATATGGGCGACGGCCGGGACGCCGCCACGGCCGACGACATCGCCCGGGCGCTGGCCCTCTACCGCACCGCCTGCTGGCTGCAGGGCGGGCTCGTGCTGGCGCTCCTCGCGCTCTGCCTGTCGCTCACCGGCTGAGCCGTCCTCGCGAGCGGAGCGAAGCGCGCCAGGGCCGCGCGACCTCTGAGATCGTGGCGCCGACGGGATCGCTTCGCTCCGCTCGCAGAGACGGCGGCAATTCCCGATCGGGCCTTGGCACGGCCCGCGCACCGGACGCATCGTGGCCGGACGGGGCAGGATGAGGGAGACGCCGATGCGTGCCGTGTTCGTGGATGCCAGCGAGACCCTGGCGGCGGTGGCCCGGCGGCTGCTGCGGCCGGACGATCCGCCCTTCGCGATCCACGCGGATCCCGGAATCGCGCCGCAGGACCTGCCCGCGATCCTCGACGGCGCCGAGACCGCGGTGATCGACCACACCGCCCTCCCCCTCGACGTGGCCCGGGCCTGCGCGGGCCTGAAGCACGTCGTGTTCCTCGGCACCGGCGCCCGCAGCTACATGGACCCGGAGGCGCTCCGGGACGCCCTCGGCGTCACCGTCCACACCATCAAGGGCTACGGCGACACGGCGGTCGCCGAGTGCGCCTTCGCGCTGATGTGGGCCGCCGCCCGCGGCCTGCCCGAGATGGACCGGGCGATGCGCGCCGGATCCTGGCTGCGCACCGAGGGGATCCAGCTCACCGGCAAGACCGTCGGCCTCGTCGGGTTCGGCGGGATCGCGGCCGAGATGGCGCGCCTCTGCCGGGGCGCGGGCATGCGGGTGCTCGCCTGGAACCGGACCCCGAAGACCCATCCCGGCGTCGACTTCGTCCCGCTCGACCGCCTGCTCGCCGAGAGCGACGTGGTCTCGCTCCACCTGCTCCTGACCGACGCGACGCGCGGCTTCCTGTCGGCCGCGCGGATCGCCGCGATGAAGCCCGGCGCGATGCTGATCAACACCGCCCGCGGGGCGGTGCTCGACGAGGACGCCCTGGTCGCGGCCCTGCGCACCGGCCACGTGGCGCGGGCCGGGCTCGACGTGTTCACCGTCGAGCCCCTGCCGGCGGATCACCCGCTGGCGCACCTGCCCAGCGTCACCCTGTCGGCGCACTCGGCATTCCGCACGCCCGAGGCGAGCGACAACCTGATCGGCGCCGCCCTCGACCATTGCCGGCGGATCGCCGCCGGCTGACAGCTGCGCCGCGGGAGCGGCCGCCCCGGTGCCCGGCTCTCCTAGTGCTCGGTGCCCTGCATGTTCGGGCGCGGCTCGCCGCCGTGGTGGTGGATCACGCTGGAGCGCTCCGGGCTCCCCTTCGCGTCGGCGACCTGCTTCCGGGCCGCGGCGGCCAGGAACCAGATGCCGCCGAGCGTCCCGAAGGCGAGGATCATGAGCGGAAATCCCTGACTCATCGCGGTGCCCTCCTCGACGATGGCCCGCGGGCTTGCGGGTCTGCATCATCCTGCCGGTCGTGCCGGCCTGAGGAAGGATAACGCACGAATCCGGACCGTGTTCAGGCCGGTCTCGCGGCCGTCGGCATCGCCCGCCGCGCCGCGTCGCGGCGCAGGGCAGAGAGCACCACGAACATGAGGCCGGCCCCCACGGCGAGGCAGGCGGCCAGGAACAGCATCGGCACGAGGTCGCTCTGGGTCTGGTCGCGGATGAACGGTACGGCGTTCTGGGCGACGAAGCCGCCGAGATTGCCGACCGAATTGATCGCCGCGATCCCGGCGGCCGCCGAGGCACCGCGCAGGAACGTCCCGGGCATCGACCAGAAGACCGGCTGGGCGGCGAAGGTCCCGGCCGCAGCCACGCACAGGCAGGCGAACTTCACGGCGTTGCCCGGCAGGACGACGGAGAGCGCGAGGCCCGCCGCCCCGACCAGCGCCGGCCCGACCACGTGCCAGGTCAGGGCGTTGCCCTGCGCCCCCGTGCGGGCGGCGTGGCGCGGCACCCACCACAGGGCGAAGGCCGTGGCGAGCCACGGGATGATGTTGAGGAAGCCGTTGGTGAGGTTCGAGACGCCGAAGCCCTTGACCACGGTGGGGAGCCAGTAGCCCAGGCCGTAGGCGGCGAGCGGCAGGGAGACGTAGACCCCGGCGAGCATCAGCACCCGCCGGTCGAGGAGCGCCGCGAACGGGTTGCCGTGGTCGACGTGGCCGCCGTCCTCGCGCTCGGCCCGGAGCGTGCGGGCGAGCCAGTCGCGCTGGGCCTGCGACAGCCAGGGGGCGGTCTCGGGGCCGTCCGGCAGGACGAACAGCACCACCGCGGCCATGAGGATCGCCGGCGCGCCGGTGGCCAGGAACACCCACTGCCAGCCCTGGAGGCCGAGGAGCCCATCGAGGCCCAGCAGCGCGCCGCCGATCGCCGCACCGACCGCGTTGGCGATGGCGCTGGCGATCATGAACCAGCCGATCATCCGCGCCCGGTGCGCTTGCGGGAACCACAGGGTCAGCGCGAACAGCACGCCGGGGAAGAAGCCGGCCTCGGCGGCGCCGAGCAGGAAGCGCAGCACGTAGAACATCGCCGTGCCCTGGGTGAAGCCCAGCAGGACGGTGACGATCCCCCAGGTGATCATGATCCGGGCGAACCAGATCCGCGCGCCGACCCGCTCCAGGAAGACGTTGGCCGGCACCTCGAACAGGAAGTAGCCGAGAAAGAACAGCGAGGCCCCGAGCCCGTATGCGGTCTCGGAGAGGCCGAGGCTGCCGACCATCTCCAGCTTGGCGTAGGAGACGTTCTGCCGGTCGATATAGGCGATCAGGTAGAGCAGGCCGAGGAGCGGCATGAGCCGCAGGGTCACGGTCCGGACGGTGCTCGCGGCGAGATCCTCCCCGGCGGGGGACGGCGTGGGCGGCATGGGGCGTTCCTCCGGGGGCGTGCGGCCCTTCGTGGCGGGGCCGGCATAACACAGAGTAATCCCTGGCCCGCGCCCCGCCTACCGGGCAAGCGCCAGGAGGCGGTCGCAGTCAACATGGGCCGCGATGTGTCGCGCGAGGCCGTCCAGCGCCGCCTCGACCCCGGCCTCGTAGCCGGTGCCCTCCGAGACGGTGCCGAGGCGCGCGAGCCAGGCCGCCCGCTGGGCATCCTGCGCGAAGAGGCCGTGCACGTAGGTCCCGGCCACGCGCCCGTCCGCCGAGACCGCCCCGTCCGGGCGCCCGTCGGCGAGGCGCAGCAGCGGCCGGTCCGCGTCGGGGCCCTCCGTCGCGCCGATATGCATCTCGTAGCCGGCGAACGGCACGCCGTCGGGCAGGCTCGTGCCGGTGACGGCGGCGAGGCGCTTCTCCGGCGTCATCACGGTGTCGACGGCGAGGAGCCCGAGGCCCGGCACCGTCCGGGGCGCCCCCTCGATCCCGTGCGGGTCGGCGAGGCTGTGGCCCAGCATCTGGTAGCCGCCGCACAGGCCGAGCACCCGTCCGCCCCGGCGGACATGGGCGCGCAGGTCGACGTCCCAGCCCTCTCGGCGGAAAGCCTCCAGGTCGTCGATCGTGGTCTTCGACCCCGGCAGCAGCACGAGGGCGGCCCCGGCGGGGATCGGCGTTCCGGGCCGGACCAGCACCACCGACACGTTCGGCTCCGCCCGCAGCGGGTCGAGATCGTCGAAATTGGCGATGCGCGGCAGCACCGGCACCGCCACCGTGACGGAGCCGGCCCCGCGCGAGTCCGAGCCGGCGAGGCCCAGCACGTCCTCGGCCGGCAGGCGCGCGGCGTCGGGGAAGTGCGGCACGAGGCCGAGCGCCGGCCAGCCGGTCCGCTCGGCGATCAGCCGCATCCCGTCGGCGAACAGGCTCGGATCGCCGCGGAACCGGTTGACGAGGAAGCCGGCGACCATCGCGGCGTCCGCCGGGTCGATCACCGCCTTCGTGCCGACGAGGCTCGCGATCACCCCGCCCCGGTCGATGTCGCCGACCAGCACCACCGGCGTGTCGGTGGCCCGGGCGAAGCCCATATTGGCGATGTCGCCCGCGCGCAGGTTTATTTCCGACGCCGAGCCCGCGCCTTCGACCAGAACCAAGTCGGCCTCGTCCGCGAGCTGGGAGAAGCTGTCGAGGACGGCGGACATCAGCCGGGGCTTCCAGGCCTGGTAGTCGCGCGCCTTCACGGTGGCGACCATCCGGCCCTGCACGACCACCTGAGAGCCGACCTCGCTCTGCGGCTTCAGCAGGACCGGGTTCATGTGCACGGAGGGCGCCACCCGGGCGGCCCGGGCCTGGAGCGCCTGCGCCCGGCCGATCTCGCCGCCGTCGGCGGTGACGGCGGCGTTGTTCGACATGTTCTGCGGCTTGAACGGCCGGACCCTCAGGCCCCGCTCCGTGAAGGCGCGCGCCAGCCCCGCCACGATCAGGGACTTGCCGACGTCGGAGCCGGTGCCCTGGATCATCAGGGCCTTCCTGGGCGCCTTCGCGCGCGGCGGGCTCAGAACTCGATCCCTTCCTGTGCCTTCACGCCGGCGGCGAAGTGGTGCTTGACGCTGCCCATCTCGGTGACGAGGTCGGCGGCCTCGATCAGGGCGGGCTTGGCGTTGCGGCCGGTGACGACGACGTGCAGGTCCGGCCGGCGCGCGCGCAGGGCGGCCAGCACCGCGTCGAGGTCGAGATAGTCGTAGCGCAGCGCGATGTTGAGCTCGTCGAGGACGAGCAGGCGGATCGCGGGATCGGCCATCAGGCCCTCGGCGACTGTCCAGGCGTGGCGGCAGGCGGCGATGTCGCGCGCCTTGTCCTGGGTCTCCCAGGTGAAGCCCTCCCCGAGGGTGTGCCACACGACCCTCTCGCCGAAGGCCGCCACGGCGTGGCGCTCGCCGGTGTCCCAGCCGCCCTTGATGAACTGCACCATGCCGACCCGCCAGCCGCGGCCGAGCGCCCGCAGCATCAGCCCCAGAGCCGCCGTGCTCTTGCCCTTGCCGGGGCCGGTATGGACGAGGAGCAGGCCCTTCTCGAGGGTTTTGCCCGCGACCTCGGCGTCCTGGACGGCCTTGCGCTTCTCCATCTTCTCGCGGTGGCGCGCGGCGTCGTCGCTCATGCGGAGGCTCCTGTCTCAGAGGTTCGCGGCTTCACGACCAGCGGCAGGCCGGCCACGGTCAGGACGACCTGGTCGGCCCGCGCGGCGAGCTGCTGGTGGAGGCGGCCGGCGGCGTCGCGGAATCGCCGGGCGAGGGCGTTGTCGGGGACGATCCCGAGCCCGACCTCGTTGCCGACCAGCACGAGCGGGCCCGGGACGTCGGCGCAGGCGGCGAGGAGCCGCGCCGTCGCCTCCGCCACGTCGGCCTCCGCCAGGATCAGGTTGGTGAGCCAGAGCGTGAGGCAGTCGACCAGGGCCGGTCCCTCGGCCTCGGCGACCGCCTCCGGCAGCGCGAGCGGCACGTCGCGGGTGCGCCAGGCGCCGCCGCGCCGCGCGCGGTGCTGGGCGATGCGGTCGACCATCTCGTCGTCGAAGGCCTGGGCGGTGGCGAGATAGAGCCACGGGCCGGGGCAGGCTTCGATCAGCCCCTCCGCGTAGGCGCTCTTGCCGGACCGCGCCCCGCCGAGGACGAGGGTCATGCGAGGGGTGGGCTGGGGCATGGCTCTCCATCGCCCCAACCCGGTGCGCGGTCAAACCCAGGACCGACAGAGTAAGGGTCTGTGACCTCAGGACCTGCAAACTCGGGACCTGTGGCACCTGTGCCGCGCCTGGACGGTTGCCGGGCGTCTCCGGTCCGACTATAGAACCCCGGCCCAGCCAGAGCGCCCTTCGTCTAGCGGTCCAGGACGTCGCCCTTTCACGGCGAAAACACGGGTTCGATTCCCGTAGGGCGCGCCAGCAAAATCAAGCACTTAGCTGAAATTGCTGATGCGGCTCACACTGGCGTCTCACACAGCCGATCTCGACAGCGTGTGAGATTGCAGCCTGAGCGCGTCAACGTGTGAGACGCTGCTAGCGTGGCCGCCCATGCGGTGGCGGGAACCTTGCGGTTTCATACGATCACGATGCCGCTGTCGTTTGTGATTGGTCCCGGAACCACGGCGAGCCAACTGATCGAGAAATCGTATCAACGGAGCGTGGCAGCATGCCGCACGACGTTGAGAGGTCTCGGGCGGGCGTCACGTTCGGCACCGCGAGGACCATGAGGGGTGCAATGATACGGTTTGCGACTGCTCCCCTGATCCCGGGCACCAAGAAGGAAGAAATCGAGTTACCGATGGCAAATGACGACACGCTCGCTAGGGCCTTGGCCAACGTCCGGCACCAGCGCGAGAGCCTTGAGGCTGAGTACGAGCGCGTGAGCGGCGAGCTGACGAAGCTCCACCTCGCTGAGCGCTCACTTGCATCTATCTTGGAAGGCACGCCGCTGGACGATCCTGCCGACGATCTATCAACTCGCCGTCGCGCGCCGGCGAGCGAGGACCGGCCTCGTGGTAGTCGTGGCCCCCGAGGACCGCGCGCCAATTCGGCCAAGGGGCGGCTGAAGGCACTGCTTGAGGAGGCTGGCTCTGAGGGTCTGACGCACGCCGAGATCAGCGAGCGCCTGACAGACGTGGCGGCCAACACTCTGAACACGTACCTCAGCGTGATGGCGAACAGCGGCGAATTGGAGCGGCAGGGCGATAAGTACCGGGCTGGTGCTCTGACGGCGAGCGCAGAGGAAGAAGGCGCTGTTGAGCACGATCGGACTGAGGACGATCAGGAAGACAGCGAGAGGGCTGAGGCCGCCGAGTAGGCCCACCAGCCCTACGTGCTCTGACGATAGGTTGCACCTGCCGGGCAGCGACAGCTATGCGGACGCGGGGCCTGTAGCTCAACGGTTAGAGCCGACCGCTCATAACGGTCTGGTTGCAGGTTCGAGTCCTGCCGAGCCCACCAGATTACAGCCAGCCCCGAGGTTGCCGGCGTTCCATCGACGAGAACTGTGCGGGGTCGGAAGTACGGCTACGGAAGGCAGCGTATCCCTATCTTGCTCAGCATATGTGCCGGCCAGGTTGCGCTATCCGTGGTTGTATACAGTGAAATTGTGATCCAGGAAAACAATGTGAAAGATGCGCCCGTCTCGAAAGCCGACAACGGGACTTAATCCGTGATAGCGCAGCGCAAGCATTGCTGCGTCGGCCGGTACATTCGCCGGAATTTCCGTCTTGAAAGAATTGCGTGAAATAATCTCGCAGCCCAGTCCGTGTCGAGGTGCTCCTTGTATGTCTTGCCACGTCATCCGACTGAGCGTAAAAAGTTTAGACGCTAACGATGCCTTGTGTTCATTGTCGCAGCATGCGACACTATAGCCGCTATTTGACCTCATGTACTCAAAAGAGAACTGAGGTGATTGGCGGTTAGTGTTTACAGGTGGGGGCGGAGCGGTAGTTTTTCCAAAAGCCGATTGTTTAGGATTTGAGCCTTTAAACTTGCTCACCGTATTTGCGCCTATAATCGTCGTCTATCTGCGTGGAAAAATATTCTTTCAAAGCATCGATCGTGATGAGGTTGCTACACCCCTCATCGTAGACGTTCTTCCACGGCGGCTCGTCATGCGTCATCTGACGAAGCCGCCAAGCAGAGTACTGACCGTAATAATCATAGACATCATCCATGATCAGCCGATCGGCCAGTTCATAGTTCTCGATATCAAAATTTACCGGAGCCGGGATGGCCTCACGCCCATAAGAGCTGTATGTGTGATACAGCTGCGGCACGACCGGACCGTGCAGCCACGCCTCGATCGGTTCCTCAAAGAGCGGCTGGCCTCGTGTCGCCGTTCCGACGCCTTGCGCATAGTAGCAGAGCTTCTGAAGTTTGAGGTTCGAGATGAGATCGCCAACGCCAGCGTCGGCCTTCGCAAGGAAGTAGCGAGCGATCTCGTGGGCCGTGTACGTGCGCATCGGACGACCCCTCTCCCTGTCTGCCTGTCCAATGAAAGCCAGGAGCCTGTGGATATGTGCACCATATGCACGCTGTCCACAGCTTATAGCACTAGTTCCCTATTTGTTCCACACCTGTAGGTGCGGCATTGCAGTTATGTCACATCCCCTCTGGCGCGGAGAGGAACCGTCTAGTTTTGGACGTGGCGAGCATGCGCAGTAACAGAGCGTACCCGGCCTTGAAGGTTGCCGACGACCACGCCTCCGCTATCCTGCCGCCATGCGTACAGCCCTCGCAGCCCTCGCACTTATCGTCGCTTCCGGGGACGCGCAGGCGCAGAGCGCATCAGACATCGCCGCCTGCCGAGACGTAAAGGACTCGCTGCTCCGTCTGCGGTGCTTCGACGATGTCTCGAAGCCGGCGGCTCAGGCCGCGCCCAGTGGAGTGCACCCTGTTTGACCGGACAGGCAGCGGGGCGGGTTTAGGCAGTCCGGCTGAGGTACTCTCGGGGCGAGAGCATGCGCAGGCCGGAGTGCGGGTGGATAGTGTTGTAGTCCTCGAACCAAGCCGGCAGAAGCCGCATCACGGTCTCGGCGTCGACCAAGATCGCAAAGCGGGCATAGTCCCGCTTGAGCGTCTTCACGAACGCCTCCGCGATGCCGTTGCTCTGCGGCGAACGCACCGGGGTGAACAGCAGCCGTAGGCCGAGCGCGGCGGCCGTTTGCGCTGTCTCCTTGGCGATGTAGGCGGAGCCGTTGTCGGACAGCCACTCGACCGGGTGCGGGGTCTTCGTCGCGCCGAACCGGCGCTCGCAGCAGGCGATCATCAGGTTGCAGACCATCTCGGCCGAGACGCCCGTCGTGG